>JBHHVK010000025.1:0-15833 GCA_046754205.1 Thermodesulfobacteriota bacterium | reverse complement strand
GCCGCCGAAGGTGGAGCCTATGGTGGCGCCCTTTCCCACCTGGAAGAGCACGGCCACTATGATTACCACGCTTACGACTATGTGAATTACGATCGCGGCTGTTATCATTATCGCTTAAAAAGGGCGTCCGGCGGTAGAGTTGGCGGACCCGGGGGTCCGATGGACGAGGTCCGCAGCTTATGGTAAAGAATTATTTTACTTCTTTTGCATGAGAAATCAAGGAAATTTTATCTCCCGGCGGGGGAAGAAGCGGGGCAACATGACAGTCTATCCCCCCTTGGCCCCCTCGCCCCCCCTCCCGCCCTTGGCGCCCTTCACCGTCTTCCTCCTCTTCCTCTTTTTCGATTCAAGGAGTGTCCTTACGAACCCCTCTTCGTCCTCGCGCGTGGCGAGCTCGCCGTCGAGGCGCTTGCAAAGAAGCTCCTTTAGTATCTCCCCCACCCGCGGTCCCTCGGCCACGCCCATCTCCAGGAGGTCCCAGCCCCTCAGGATGGTCTTCGTCCCCTTGAGCTTTGTCACGAAGTTGCTGAGCGCCTTCTTGACCGGCTCGGCCGGGGACCGGGCCATTAGGTAGAGTATGACCTCGAGCGGAAGAGGCTCCATCAGGTCGTAGAGCGCGCTGTTGGTCTTCGCGAGCCCGGCGTTTATCCTCGCCAGGGCCTTGAGCCCGGCGGTCCTGGCGCCTATCGCCTCGAACCTCCTCCTGCCCGAGAGTTTTAATTTTTTTGCAAGGTCCTCAAGCTCGCCCTCGGTCAGCTCGTCGGTGAGGGCGAGAAAGAGGACGAGCCACCCCTCGGCCTTCTCCTTCGTGTACAGGAGCCTGTGCCAGACCACCGCCTCGTGGGCGCGGTCGAAGAGCGCGCGGCGCTCCTCGTCCCAGGATATCTTTTCGTGGACGAGCCCGAGAAGGCCGAGCTCGTCGAGCATCCCTACGGCCCGGGAGGCCATATCTTCATCGAGTATGTGGCGGACCTCGTCGAGGAGCCTCGCCCCGGAGATGTGTTCGAAGAGCCTGTGCTTCAGCGAGTTTTTGATGAGGTTTCTGGTGTGGGTGCCTATCTTGAAGCCGAACTTGACGGAAAAACGCACGGCGCGGAGCGCCCTGGTGGGGTCCTCGACGAAGCTCAGGTTGTGGAGCACCCTTATGGTCTTCTCCCGGATGTCCTTCTGGGCGCCGAAAAAGTCGATGAGCTCGCCGAAGCGGGGAGGGTTCAGGGCCACGGCGAGCGTGTTTATGATGAAGTCCCTTCTGTAGAGGTCGAGCTTCAGCGAGCTCTGCTCCACCGTCGGCAGGGCCCCGGGCCTCTCGTAGTATTCGAGCCGGGCCGTGGCCACGTCCACCTTGAAGCCGTCGGGGTATATCACCACCGCGGTCTTGAACCTGTGGTGCGGCCTGACCCTGAGGCCGCCCCGCCTGGCGAACTCGTAGGCGAACTCCACCCCGTCGCCCCCCTCGACGACTATGTCTATATCGAGGTTCTCTATCCGTAGGAGCAGGTCCCTGACTATGCCCCCCACGACGTAGGCCTTGCAGCCGAGCTCCTCGGCCGTTCTGCCCGCCTCGATGAGTATCTCGAAGGCCCAGGCCGGCAGGGCCTCCTTCAAGGGGCGGGCGAGGTTTCGCGCCTTTCCGGGCTCCTCTCCCCTCGGCCTTTCGAGGAGCTCCTCCTGAAGGAGTTTCAGGAGGTCCGTCCTCGTTATGACACCCACGACCCGGCCCTCGCGCACGACCGGGAGTATCCTCTGGCCGTGGCCGATGACGCGCTCGCGTATCTCCTCTATGGAGGTGTCGTGCTCGACCCACTCGCACTCGGTGGTCATGTAGTCCTCTACGGGCGCGCCGCCGAGGCCGTGGTAGGCCGCCTTGTCCGCAACCTGCCGCGTGATGACGCCCTCGACCGCGCCGCCTGTCACTACGGGCATGGCGTTTATGTTGTAGCGGCGCATCACCTCCACCGCCTCCATGAGCGTCGACTCCGGCCGGGCGGTTATCGCCGGGTAGCTCATTATCTCTGTGGCGGTCCTGGCAGGGGCGACCCTTTTGCGCACCGCGGCCAGGACCATCTCCTTGGCCTGGATGAGCGTTATCCCCTTGATGGTGGCCGAGGCGGCGTTCGGGTGGCCGCCCCCGCCGAGGTCCTTGCAGACCGCCCCGACGTCCACCTCCGGGACCCTGGACCTCGCTATGACGTGCACCCGGTCCACGGAGTCGACGAGCATGAAGAGGGTGTCCATCCCCTCTATCTCCTGCATCTTGTGGGCGAGCATCGAGATGTCGCCTATGTTCTTCTCCAGGTAGCCCTGGGCCACCACTATCTCCGTGCCCGCCACGGAAAAGCTGATCTCGGAGTCGAGGAAGGCGGAGAGGAGCGAGACCTCCTCGCTGGAGAGCTCCTTGCGGAGCATGTCGGCCACGGCGGCCAGGTCGGCGCCGGCCTCGAGGAGGAAGGCCGCCGCCTCGTAGTCCTTCACCGTGGTCGACGGGTAGACGAGCGAGCCCGTGTCCTCGTATATGCCCGCCATGAGTATGGTGGCCTCGAGCGGCGTAAGCGCCATGCCCCGTTCCTTGAGGATGTGCGTGAGCACCGAAGTGGTCGACCCGTAGGGCAACGTTACGTCGACCGTGCCCCGGATGTCGTCGGGGCCCGGGGGGTGGTGGTCGTAGACGTGGACCTCTACACCGGGCCTGCCCACGAGGGAGGAAAAGCGTCCGATCCTTCCGGGCTGGCGCACGTCCACCAGGACGAGGGTGGAGATGCTTTCGAGGTCTATGTCCTTGAGCCTGTCGATGGGGAAGGGGAGGTCAATGGACTCTATGGCCGCGGCGACGGCCTTTTCGGTCGAGCCCGAAAATACCACCCTCGCCCCGGGGTAGAGCTTTTTGGCCGCCACCATCGACGCGAAGGCGTCGAAGTCGGCGTTGGTATGCGGGACGATGACCTCCATGGCCGGATATTACCACAAAAAAGCATGGGGTTACAGGGACGCAAAAAAAAGGCGGGCCCGAAGGCCCGCCCGGTGCGGAGCGTCTATTTTTTCTTATCGATCTTCTCGGGCTTGGCAGGCGGCTGGGAGTGGCACCTGAAACAGTCGCCGAGCGGGAATGAGACCCTGCCGTGGCAGACCCCGCAGTACTGGCCGGACATGAACTTGAGCATGCTCATCTCCGGGTTACCGCCCTTCTTGTCCTTGAAGGGCTTGGGGTGGCAGCTCTCGCACTTGAGCACCTGGCTGTGGGGCCTGTGGGGGAACTTCACGTCCGGCGGGTGGGGCGTGAACTTGGTGACTGGCAGTATGATATCGTTTTTCTTCGTCTTCAGGGACTTGCGGCCTTCGATGGCCGCGCTCGGCTTGATCTTGTCCTCGTCCAGGGCCTTTACCCAGTTGACCCGGTTGCCGAAGGCGTCCTTTGGCAGCCCCCCGAGCGCCTCCCCTATCTTCTTGTTTTCGGGGACGTCCACGCCGTAGGAATGGCACCTGTCGCAGCTCTCTTCCGTGGAGAAGGCCGTGGTCCCGTTATGGCATGCCCCGCAGGACTCGCCGCCGGTGAGTTTGGCGTGGGTGAGCACGCTGTCGCCCGCCTTGAAGGGGACCTTGAGGTCGGCGTGGCAGACGCTGCATGTGTACCGCGTCCTGTGGACCCAGTGGGGGAAGAGGACGGGCCTGGTGTTTTCGACCCCCCTGGTCGTCCTCTGCATCAATACGGTGCCGTAGGCGTCCGGGTCCCGGAGCTTCTTGTACCCGGTCTCCGCCGTCACGTCGCCCTGGGCGAGAGCGCCTCCCTTGTAGATGAGCATGCCCGTGGAAAACAAGCCGACAAGGGCAAGACAAAGAACTGCGGTGCTGATACTCCTCACATTTAACCTCCCTTGTATTGAGCCCTTCCCCTCCGGGGACGGCGTGTCAGTACCCGACGTGGCAGGAGACGCAGAGGCCGAAGTAATCGACCCGCAGCATCTTGCTGAAGCCCGACTTGTTGTGCGGGTCGTGACATGTGTAGCAGACGATCTTGCCGTCCTCGGTCAGCGGGAGTTTTCCGGGCACGTATATCCTCGCCTTCTTCCCTATGGGGTGCCTCGGCACGGGGTGGTTCCCCACGTTCGCGGGGTGGCACTTTGTGCAGGTGGTCACGGGGTCGAAGTTCAGCTCCGGCGGCCGCGCGGTATGGCAGACCTTGCAGTAGGCCTTCACCACGTAGTTATGCGGGTTCGTCGCCTGCGGTACCCCCTCCCGCTCCGCCGCGGATGCCGCCCCCGCGGCCGTTATGATCGAGGTGAGGATCACGGCGAACAATAACGCTCCGGCGCCGAAGTGGCGGCGCGAGGGGTCGAGCCCTTTGCGTTCTGAACCGGACATAAGAACCTGTCGTGGCTGCGTTCCGGACAAAGTGTCCGTCGCCGTGGGCGAATCACCCGCCCACCGTATTTTTCCAAGCGTCCGGAGGACCGGGCAATGCGATGGCGTCAGAACGAACAGTCCGCCGCGTTACAGTTATAGTTCGCGGTGTTACCCGTAAAACTCGAATAGTTTGCGCTGCACACGGGGTCGGTGGTCGTGTTTACGGCCCTGAAGGTCATCTGCACGCCCGTGGTGGTGGTCGCCGGCGTATGGGACTCCACACAGGCCCCGTTCATGAGCCGGAGGCCCAGGGCCTGGCCGGTGGGCACGCCGCCCACGGAGCCGGCCGCGGCGTTGCTGCCGTGGATACCCTTCATGACGTTGTTGATCGTGTCAAAGGCCCCGCCGTGGCAGGTGAGGCAGAGGTTGAGGAACTTGTTTCCGTTGTTGCCCAGGCCCGGGCCGGTCTGGTAGAAGGGGGAGTTGAGCCCGAGGCCGTCCACCGGGTGCGGGACCCTGGAGAAACTCGCCTGTGGGCCGATAAAGCCCTCGTCGCCGTAGACGTCGCGCCTGTGGCAGTTATAGCAGAGGTTCTTCTGCGTGCCGATGCCGACGTTGACCTCCTTCTTGTTGAGCATCCACTTCTCGTTCGAGCCGTGGGGCCCCTTGGGGTCTCCCGGCATGCTCGAGGCATGGCAGTCGGAACAGGTGATGGAGGAGTCGTATCTCACGTTGAAAAATCCGGTGCGTGTGCCGATCCCCGGGAACTCCACGTAGGTGAATGTGTTTGTAAGGCCCAGCCCGTTCGCCGGCCAGTTCGGGTTCGCCGTGGCGGGCGGGGCGTTTTTGCCCTGGGTGAATACCGGATGATAGCCCGCGTTGGAGGGGTTGAAGTCAGCCGTGGGGTCGGACTGCCTTACGAGCGAGCCGTCGGCGTTGCCCGATGGCGCGTTAACCGGGTTGAAACCGTAGGCGTAGTAGGAATGGCACTTGAGGCAGAGGTACCCCTCGAGGTTGTTGCCTCCGGGGAGCGTGGAGGTAAAGTCGATGATGTTGTAGTTCGTCGCAATGGTCCCGGCGGCGCCCCAGGGGCTCGGCATCACGCCCCATGAACCGAGGAGGTTGGGGGCGATGATGTTGCCGAATGTGCCGCCCACCGTGTGGTTGCCGCTCTTGGCGGCGTGGCCGTTGTGGCAGTCGGAGCACTCCACGTGCCTGTTGGCGGTGATATTCGTGGCGTCTTCCCTGGCCGGGTCGCCGGCAAGCTGCCTCGAGGGGATATGGAGCCCGTAACCCCCCTTCACGTCGTGGGTGTACAGGTGGTTCAAGGTCGCGTCTATGTCCTTGGCGGCGACATTGCCGTTGTGGCAATTGAGACAGGTCCACTCCTCGCCGTCCACGGTCTGGGTCACGGGGTTTGTGCCTCTCAGGAGCGATTTGCCCGCAACGCCTCCATGGGAGCTGTGGCAGGCGAGACAGCTCTGCAGCTGAGGGTTATCATCCGCGAAACCGGACGCCCCGAGGTCCTCCCTCCATGGGTTCTGTCCGGTGCCGTTCCACAGGGCCAGTGATGTGTTGTGAACGGCCGGGTTGGTGTCCCAGTACCTCTTCGAGTGACAGGCCGTGCAGAGCGCGCCGCCGTCGAGGGTCTTTACGAGGAACTTGGGAAAGGGCGTGCCGTGCGGGTCATGGCAGCTCACGCACTGGATCATGTTGGCGCTGTCGAGCTTTACCTCGGGAGGCAGGGCGGTCGGGGCCTTTATTTCCGTGTTGGACGGGTACGAGAGGCTGTAGGCGAAGGATATGGGGTGGTCGTCCCTCAGCTCGGTGCCGATATAGGAGGTGCTCGTCGTGGAAATCGCTCCCGAGGCGTCCACCCCGGGGCCTGTGACGGTAAGGGGCGCAGGGGTGGCGAGGGGCTGGCCCTTTCCCGGGCGGTTCAGCACGGCGCCTACGGCGATGGTGCCGTCATGGCAGGAGAGGCAGAGCTTGGAAGAGCCGGTGGGCTGTCCGAGCTGCGGGGCGTTCGGGGAGAGCGTGGCGGCGAGCGTGGAGCTCGCGTAGACGTTGTAGGTGGCCCCGCTCGCCGCCCTGTTCCACAGCGGTCCCGTGGGTTCCGCGTTGTGGGGGGTGTGGCAGAAGATGCATATCTCCGTCGTCTCGGAGGTCCTGACCTCCGCCGGGGAGAGGCTGCCGAGGTTGTGCTTCGTGGAAGCGACCGACGCCGCGGACGGCGCGGCCGACAGGGCCAGGAGCACCGCGGCGGCCGCCGTCCCGGCCAGGATCGCGCCAAGGGGCACGGCGGCCCTGAACCTCCCTGCGAGGGCGGCCGCGCCGGCGGCCCGCCGTCCGCGCCGGAATACCCGCGTTGCGTTCACCGCCCGGAACCCGTCTCTTGTACGCTTATCCTCATTCATGGCAGCCACCGAAAAAAGACCTCTCTGTTGTTGAACAACACCCTCTGTTCCATTTGCCCCCGGACCCTATGACCCTGATCCGAGATATTCGAAGACCTGGACCCTCTTGTTGTAGGAGTCGGCCACGTATATCCTGTCCTGCCCGTCTATGAAGAGCCCGCTGGGCAGCCAGAGGTTCCCGGGCCGGCGCCCGAGGGTCCCGAAGCTCAGGAGATAAGTGCCCTCGCGGTCGAATATCTGGACGGTGTCGAAGAGGGCGTCGGTCACGTAGATGTTGCCGTCGCTGTCAACGGCCACGCCCTTGGGCCTGCCGAAGTCCCCGGTGCCGTCGCCGTGGTGGCCGAAGGAGGTGACGTATTCGCCGTCCTCGTTGAATATCTGTATCCTGTAGTTCATCGCATCGACGACGTAGACCTCGCCGCGGCCGTCGGTGAATACGTCGACCGGGAGGTTGAACTGCCCCTCTCCTTCGCCCCACCCTCCGACGGTCCCGAGGTCGCCTCCGTCGGTGTCGAAGATACTGACCATGTGCGAGGAGGTATCCGCCACGAAGAGCTTGCCGCTCTTGCCGTAGGCTATGCCCGTGGGGCGTTTGCCGGCGTCAAAGCTTTTGAGGAACTTCCTTTTCTTGTTAAAGACGAAGACACGGCCGAGCATGGAGTCGGTCATGTAGATGTTGTCGTGGTCGTCCACCGCCACGCCTATGGGAGAGAGGAAATCCGTCTTGCCGGCGGCCTCAATGAAAGAGTACCTGTTCTTTTCGATGTCGAAGATGTGGATCCTCTTGAGCGCGGTATCGGCCACGATGAGCCGTCCGGCGGAGTCCACCGTCATGCCGTAGGGTTTGACTATCGCATCGAGCCTTGCGCCCACCACGAGCTCCACCAGCCTGGTGAAGATGCCCTTTTTCACACCCACGTCCCGCGGGCGCTCGATGAGCCTCAGGTAGGCGATCCTGGCCGGCTCCGGGGGCTTGGGCCAGTAGATGGGTTCAGTGGACGAGTCGGCCGCCTCCCGGCGCACGTCGGAGCCGGAGCAGCCTGCCAGGGCGGCCAGGACCGTCAGGGCCAGGAAAGCGGCGAGCAGGCCGGACCGCACCGCCCGTCGGCGGTCGGCGCGGGGCGAGCCCACTTCGGCGGGAGGGGAGTATCCCGGGATATCTTTTCCGGTCTTCAGGACTTCCACGTGTTACGCCTCGCAAGGTTACTTTCTATGACAGTACTGGCATATGTCGAGCCCGGGGGTACGGAGCCTCGCGAACGTGTCAGCCCCGGTGTCGTGCCGGCCGCGCACGAGGCCCCTCTCGTGGGGGTTGTGGCAGGTGACGCAGAGGATCTTGCCCGTGGACGGGTCCAGGGGGAGGACCGTCTGCACTTCCTTCATTGAAAGTCGTATGTTGAGGACGATGTCCCTCGACGGCTTGACAAGGTGGTCGGGGGCCTTCATCTGCATCATCGCGGGACCCACCCCCTCGACCGCGGGGTGGGGCTTGACCACGTGGCAGTTGCGGCAGAGCATGTCAAGGTCCTCGGCGAACCTGAGCTTCGCATCCTTTATGGTCTTTTCAACGGTGATGTCGGGAAGGTTGGCGTGGCAGACGAGGCATGATTCCCACAGGATGACGCCCTCGTCGCTGATCTGCTCGTGGGGGTTCACCAGCGGGCTCTTTTTCGCCGCCCTGGCGTCGTATTCGACCTTGGGCTCGGCGGGTTTTTTATCGGCCGCCAGGAGAGGGCCGGCAACCACGCTCAAGAAGGCCAGCGCGGCCAGAGGCGTGATGAGGTATTTTTTCAGGAGGCTTCTTTTCATGGGATAAAAACCTTTTGCCGGTTCCGCAGCCCGGGTGCGCTTTTAATTAAAAACACTCTTTGCTTTCGTGGCCCGCCCTCAGCGTCCGAAGGCGTAAACGCTGCCGTCGGTGGAGGCTGTGTAGACCGCGCTCGACGTCACAGCCGGGGAGGAGTGTATGGGCCCGTTGGTCCGGTACTTCCAGTATATGCTTCCCGTAAGCGCCCCGATGGCGTAGACGTTGCCGTCCTCGCAGCCCACGTACATGGTCTGGCTCACCGTAAGGGCCGGTGTCGAGCTTATGCCCCCTGGCAGCTTGAAGGACGCCTTTTTAATACCCTTTCTCCTGTCATAGACCTTTATCTCGCCGGTCTTGAAGGCCACGTAGATGTTTTCGCCGGCGACCACGGGAGAGGCGTAGACCCAGTCTCCATCGAGCCTCTTGCGCCAGCGGAGCTTGCCGTTGGAGAGATCGATGACATAGAGGGTCCTGTCGTATGATGCTATAAAGAGGCTGTTGCCGGAAACCACGGGAGAGGCGTAAATGGCGGATTTGGTCCTGTACTTCCAGCGCCTGCCCCCGCTGCGTGAGCTCGCCGCGTAGACGGAGCCGTTCTTCCCGGCCACGTAGACCGTCTTGGCGGAGTAGGCGGGAGAGGCGTAGATGCCGCTGTACTTCTCATAGTCGCTCAGCCTGAATCTCCAGCGGCGCTTGCCCGTAGCGGCGTCAAGGGCGTAGGTGTAAAGGTCCTGGCTTCCGACGAATACGAGCCCGTCGCCCACGGCCGGGGACGAGAGGACCTCTCCGCCGGTCTTGTACTTCCACTTGAGGCCTCCGGTGGACGCGTCCACCGCGTATACGAACCCGTCCTTGCTCCCGAAGTATACGGCCCCGTCGCGGACGGCCGGAGTGGAGAGTATCTCGCCTTCAGTGGCGAAGCTCCAGAGCTTGTCTCCGGTTTCGGCGTCGAGGGCGTAGAGGAACTTGTCGTAGGAGCCGACGAAGACCCTGCCATCCGAGACCACGGGGGACGAGTAGACGGGGCCCCCGGAAGTGAACTTCCATTTGAGGCGTAGAGGCGGGATGGGGGACCTCAGGGCGTATGACGAGTTCGCCTGGTCCTTGAGAAAGGACGGCCAGTCGCTTGACACGGCCGGCGCCGCCGCCGTGAGCAGGACTCCCAATACAACCGCCGCCGAGAGGGCCGCCTGTTTTAACGTGGATCTTCTGAGCTGCATGGCTTATCCTTTGTGCGCTTTTTTCATTATACCCCGAGCCCGGCGGATTCCCATACAAAAAAACCTTCTTTACAGCCTGAGCCGGGCGAGCTCCCGGCCTATGCCTCCGCTCCCGGCGGAAATCTCCCCGAGTACGTTTTCCATCTCGCGCTTAGAGGCCTCACGCCCCTTCGCCGCCGCCGCCCCGGAACCCAGAGACCCCGGAGGCCCGGTGATGAGGACCTCGAGGCTCGAAAAAGTCTTCTCAAGCCCTTCAACCCCGGACCTTATCGTCCGGAAACGCTCGGACAGGGCGGCGCCCATCCCGCCAAAGGCCTCGGCGAGCCTGTCGGGCGCGTCGGCGTCGAGCCTTGTGGTGAAATCCCCCCCGGCCATCTCCTTTATGAAGCGCCTGAATGCCAGTAGCGGGCCTTCGAACCGGCGTGTGAGAAGATATCCCGCCGCAGCCGCCACCGCGAGGATCAAGGGTATTGTAACGGCGCCCAGCTTCCACAGGATAGGGCCTGCGATTTCGGACGTCGAGCGCACCTTAAGGTGGATTTTATATAACCCCGAGGTAAGTTCTCTGTCAATTAAAAAGTATGCCAGCGCCATGTTGAGAAAGAAGGCGACGAGGACCGCAAGCGTAAGGCCCGCCACGAACCGGCCCTGCATGTGCCGGTCGATGAAAAAGTGCCGCCTTCTGAACCTCGGGGGTCTATCCATAAGCTTCTGCAACCTCAAAAAATTCCGGCAATCCAAAGGTCTTGTGGCGCCCTTCGGGACGCCGTCCCGCCGCGGCCATCCCGGTCCCCGGGAGCCCCCACGTGGGCATGATACAGATACTATAATGAAATTAAAGGCCTATTAACCTCGGATTAAATACCTTTAACGGCGTTTCGTCTGTGACTTACGGCCCAAAGACGTATCCTGCGGCGCGGGGCCGGGGACCGTTCATTTCAGGTGACAGGCCATGCAGAGCGCGCTCCGTTCATTGCTCATAACCAGCCTGTCGTGTTGCTTGGAGTATGGGTTGTGGCAGGACCCGCACCCCACGAGACCTCCGAAGAGCTTTATCTGGTCCGGGAGGTCCCGCAGCGGCCTGTAGGCCCCCGGGGACTTCATCCGCGCTTCGATGTAGGATACGCCTATGGGGTGGCTCAGGCCTATCCCCATGGTGTTATGGTAGAAGCCGCCCAGGGGCCCCCTGCTCTCGACGAGGGATTCCACGGCAAAGACCGCGTCGTGACAGGAGAGGCACTTCACGGAAAGCTCGTCAAGGGTGTTCTCCACGGCCCATGGCGCCATCAGGCCCTGCATCGCCGTGCCGGAATGGGCGGCGCCGATGGAGACCCTGTGCAGGGCCGACTCTATGTCGCCGTGGCAGAGTATGCAAAAACCCTGTCCGCTCGCGGTAGACCTCAGGTGGAAGTCCCCGTGCCCGGGGCCATGCGCCGGGTGGCAGGTGGCGCACGTTATCTGCCCCTTCCAGTCCAGCGGGAGCCCGGCCGGCACGGCCATGCTCGGTCTTATATCGACGGGGTGGGAGAGATTCTTTACCCCTTCGTGACACTCGAGGCACATCGCGCTGATATCCCGCCTGAACGCGCCCGGGGGTCCATCGGGTCCTGGAACGGTCAGGTGGCAGTCGAGGCACGAGCCCTTGAATGCGTGGTAGTTCGACCACCGGGAGGCGACGCGGCCCCCCGCGAGGACGGCGGCGGCCAAGACCACGGCGATGATCATGCCCCTGAGGGCCGGCAGGGCCCGGCCCCACCGGCCCGGCCGCCCGGGCAGCCCCCCGGCCCCTCCCCGCCCTCCCGGCCCCCTCATTCGCTCAGCCTCAGGGGCGAGGTCAGCCTCTTGAGCTCATCGATGCCCCTTTTGAGCTCTTCGGCGGCGCGCCTGACCTCGGTTTCGTCGGGCCGGTCCCCGGCCAGAAGGGCGGCGAGCTTTTCGCTGCTCCTTACCACGTCGGCGAGGGCGTCGGCACAGGACCTTGAAAGGTGATTGAGGCTCCTGGTCATGGCGTTCATCTCAACGGCCAGCGCCTTTAACTGGTCGTCACCCCTCAGCCGGGTGTTGACGGTAAAATCCCCGTCCCCTATGGCCTCGAGGTTCCTCGCGAGCCTGTAGACGGGGCCCGCCACCCTGTGGGAGAAGAGGACCGTAATGGCCCCGACCGCCGCGGTCACGACGGCGAGGATGAAGATGGAGTAAAAGGAGGAGAAGATAAGGGGGAATATCCTTATCCTGAGGTCGTATATGGTGTAGATGGCCTCGGCGTAGCCGGACCCGAGGCCCCTCGACGTGTAGAGGTAGACCGCAAGCGTGAAGGCGAAGACACCGGCCACCGTCACGAGACAGACCTTCGCCAGGAACCGGAGCCTGTAGTACCTCTCAAAAAGTCCGTTGTCCATAGACCTTTTACCGGCAAAAGGGATGGGGGGGCCGGGCTCAAAGCGGGCCGGAGAGACCGATTCTTTCAGCGGCGGTTGCGTTGGAATGTCGAGGTGGGAAGAGGCTTCCTGGTGGGCATAAACGTGGCGGCCCTTTTCACGGGGCCGGTCTTTCCGCCATGGAATCAAGTATACCCGAAAAACTGGGCGATGTGAAGGCGAGGGGCGGGACGACCCCCTTTGCCGGATTTACCTTCTTTTAATATAATTTTAAAGGGCTTGAAATGCAAAACCGTTATAAGTATAATATGCAGCTTACGTCCGGCCCTCGCCCGGCCTTACCGGGGCGGCCCGGACCTGAGTCGGCACAGGAAAAAACCGACGAGGAGAACCTTATGGCAAACGATACGTTCCTGAAGGCGTGCAGGCGCGAGCCGGTGGACTACACCCCCGTTTGGCTCATGCGCCAGGCGGGCCGTTACATGAAAGAGTACATGGCCATCCGGGAAAAGCACTCCTTCCTCGAGATGTGCAGGACCCCGGAGCTCGCCTGCGAGGTGACGCTTCAGCCCATACGCGCCTTCGAGCTCGACGCGGCCATCATATTCGCGGACATACTGCTGCCGCTCCAGGGCATGGGCATAGACCTCGAATTCGCCAAGAACGAGGGGCCCGTCATCTCCAACCCGGTCAGGACCCGCGCCGACATAGACGCCGTGCGGGTGATAGAGCCGGACCAGGACGTGCCATACCTGCTCGAGGCCATAAGGATGGTGAGGGCCGAGCTTGCCGGAAAGGTGCCGCTCATAGGCTTTTCGGCCGCGCCCTTCACGCTCGCCAGCTACGTCATAGAGGGCGGGGGGTCGAGGAACTACCTCCACACCAAGACCCTCATGTACTCCGACCCCGAGGGCTGGCACAGGCTCATGGACAAGATCTCGGAGATCCTCATCAGGTATCTCAACGCACAGGTGACGGCCGGCGCCGAGGCGCTCCAGGTCTTCGGCAGCTGGGACGGATGCCTCTCGCCCGAAGACTACACGGAGTTCGTCCTGCCCTACACGAAAAAGGTCATCGATGGCGTGGACAAGTCCGTGCCGCTCGTGAACTTCTCCACGGGCACGGGCACCTACATCGACCGCGTCGCCTCGGCCGGCGGAGACGTCATCGGGGTGGACTGGAAGGTCGGGCTCGACCGGGCCTGGGAGACCATCGGGTACGACAAGGCCATTCAGGGCAACCTCGAACCGGTGGTGCTCTTCAGCCCCAGGGACTACATAAGAAAGAGGGTCCGTGAGGTGCTCGACCAGGCCGGGGGAAGGCCGGGACACATCTTCAACCTCGGCCACGGCATCATACTCGGCACCCCTGTGGACAACGTGCGCGCCGCCGTGGACGCGGTTCACGAGTTCAGCCGGAAATAAAAAGTCGATAAAAGGACAAGAGATGACGACAGGAGAGAAAAAGGCCGCTTTACTGCTCGCCTTCGGAGGCATCGAGAAGACCGACGACATCGAGCCCTTCCTCAAGAACATACTGAGGGGGCGGCCCGTATCCTCGGTGATGCTTGCAAGGACCAGGGAGCGATATGAAAAGATCGGGGGCAGATCCCCGCTCCTTGATATAACACGGGCCCAGGCGGCGGCCGTTGAAAAGAAGCTCGCCGAGAAAGGCGCCGCCCAGAAGGTCTACGTCGGCATGCGCTACTGGCACCCCTACATAAAGGACACCATCGAGGAGATAATCGGCGACGGGGTAACCCGGGTGACAGCCGCCGTAATGACGCCCTTTACCTCGCCGGTGGCCACCGGGGGCTACGAGGACGACATGGCGCAGATACAGTCGGCCGGGGGCTCGGATATCAGGGTGGACTTCATCGGCAACTGGCACCTCGCCCCGCTTCTGCTCGAGGCCGTCGTGGACAACATCAAGGTGGCCGTCGGGGACGCAGACCCCGCCGACCTGCTGGTCATATACTCGAGCCACAGCCTTCCGAGGGAGGCGCTCGAGGGCGACGCCTACGAGATGAAGATAAACCAGACCGTGGCCGTGCTGAACAAGATGTTCCCCGCCGACCACCGGATATCCTATCAGAGCCAGGGCACGAGCACCATCTCCTGGCTCGGCCCCTCCACGGACGACATGATAGAGGAGGCCAAGAAGCTCGGTAAAAAGGGCGTGGTCATCGTGCCCCTCGGCTTCGTCGCCGACCACGTGGAGACCCTCTACGACATAGACATAATGTACAGGAACTTCGCCGAATCGCTCGGGCTCGTCTTCAAAAGGAGCGCATCCCTCAACACCTCTCCCAAATTTATCGAACTCCTCGCCCAGGAGATAAAGAACCTGAGCGAGAGGTTCTGACCCGTTTCCATACCCCGCCGGGCGCCGGACTCCGGGCCGCAAAGGGGAGGCGCCCCCCCATTGACGGGAAACCCCCAATGAGCAAAAGGGTCGTCATAATCGGTGGCGGCATATCAGGACTCGCCGCCGCCTACAGCATAAGGGAGCACGAGTCCGCCTCGGGCTCGGTGGCCACGCCCTACCCGGAGGTCCTCCTGATTGAAAAGGGCGACCGCATCGGGGGAAACATCCGGACCGAACGCATCGACGGGTTCGTGGTGGAGGCCGGCCCGGACTGCTTCATCTCCGAAAAACCCTGGGCGATGGCGCTCTGCAAACGCATCGGCCTCGAAGAGAGGCTGCTTCCCACCAACGACGAATTCAGAAAGACCTACGTGCTCTCGCGGGACAGGCTCCACGAGCTGCCCGAGGGGGTCATACTCATGATACCCACCAGGATGCTCCCGCTCGCCACAAGCACGCTGATATCCATCCCCGGCAAGATTCGCATGGCGCTGGAATACTTCATCCCGAAAAAGAAAGACCCCGGGGACGAGAGCCTCGGCGCGTTCGTAAGAAGAAGGCTCGGCAGCGAGGCCCTCGAAAAGATCGCCGAGCCGCTCATAGCCGGGATACACTCGGGAGACCCCGACGCCATGAGCATCAGGTCGACCTTCCCGAAGTTCGTGGAGCTCGAAGAGGAGCACGGGAGCCTCATAAGGGGGATGCTCAAACGGATGGCCCGGATGAAAAAATCCCGCGGCAAGCAGGCCGCCGGCAAGCCCCCCCCCGGCGCCCCGAAAAAGAAGGTCACCATGTTCATGTCCCTCGAGGGGGGGATGGGCGAGCTTGTGACCACGCTCACGGCAAGGCTCGCCGCCTTCAAGGACACGCGGGTCCTTACGCGAGTGGTCGCCTCAAAGGTGGTAAAAAGGGGCGAGAAGTACGAGATAACCGTCGAGGGGGGAGAGCCCATAGAGGCCGACTGCGTCGTAATAGCCGCGCCCGCCTTTGCCGCGGCCCCGCTCGTCGAGGACCTCGACTCCCCGCTCGCCGAAAAGCTCCGGACCATACCCTACGTCTCGACCGCCACCGTCTCGGTAGCCTTCAGGGCCGAGGACGTCACACACCCGATGGACGGCTTCGGCTTCGTCATACCAAGGGTGGAAAACAGACGGATCATGGCCTCGACATGGACCTCGGTGAAGTTCTCCCACCGAGCCCCCGAGGGAACGGTCCTCATAAGGTGCTTCGTGGGCGGGGCCAAAAGGTCGGAGCTCGTCTCCCTGAACGATACCGAACTCATAAGACTCGTGCGCGAAGAGCTCCG
>JBHHVK010000024.1:0-16162 GCA_046754205.1 Thermodesulfobacteriota bacterium | reverse complement strand
GAGCAGGGGACTGAAAATCCCCGTGTCGGCGGTTCGACTCCGTCCCTGGGCACCATCTTTTCCCTCTCATAATCAATGGATTACAACATCCCTTCCTTCTCCTGAATTAACCTCCTTGTGCACGGTGTCTCCCACGATGATTCACCGGTATCTTTGCATATAAAAAGCCCCGGGGCCTCAAAGACCACGGGGCTGTCAGGTTTTGCCCGGACCGGCCAGGTTTACGCTACGGCGATGGCCGTGGCGAGGGTGGCGGCAAGCAGGGCAAAACCCATGATAATCGGTATGAAAGTGCCGATCCTTTCCATTTTATCCTCCTCCATTTGTTAATATTCCCTCTATACCCCCCGATAAATCATCACGGCTTCCATTATACGCGTTGAAGGTTAAAGCGTGGTTAGAGGCCGCAGGGTGCCAACCCTTTGAAATCATGGGCAAAACCTTCCTCGCGGGGAGGCGGAAGGCCCGGGGCCTGCAGGGCTCATATCCTTCAAGTTTTTCCCTGGATTTCCCGATAAATTGATGTGGCGTTGCGTGCCCATAATGGCTTGGATTTGCAGCGGAATATAGTCGGCCCTGTCCCGCTCGACAGGGCCCCGTTCCTCCCCGCGAACCTCGAGTGGAAGAAACGGTCGGACGCCTTTGGGCGGGGATAGGATTGAGGCTGTAATGACGATATCGGACGGAAAAGAGAGGACCGACGGGGATATGCCGGCCCTCCGGAACGACGTAGACAGCCCCGGTGCGGCCGGTGCGCCGGGTGGCGTCCGCGCCGAACAGGTCGGCCTCCTGTACGGGACCTTCCCCTCGGCCGCCCTGGCCGTTCTGCTCAATTCCCTGATAATCGCGGTCGTCTTCCGGGACGTCGTCCCGCAAAGGACGATAATGATGTGGCTCGGCGGTAACGCCGCCGTAACGCTCCTGAGGTATCTGCTCGTCTTCAGATTCCGGTCCAGGAGCGGCCGGGAGGGGGGCGACGCCCGCTGGGGCGCATATTACATCGCCGGCATGGCTATGGCCGGGGCGGCCTTCGGGTCCTCAGGCGTCTTCCTCTTCCCCTCCGGCTCCATCGCGCACCAGGCATTCCTCGCCTTTGTCCTGGGGGGGATGGTCGCCGGGGCGGCCGGGTTATATTCGATGGTGAGGGGGGCATTCGTCTTTTACAGCGTCCCGGCCCTTCTCCCGATCTTCCTGCGGCTTATAATCGAAGGCGGCGAGATACACATCGCCATGGCCATGATGACGGCCATCTTCTTCACCCTGCTTTTGTTGACGTCGCGCAGGATGTATTCCACCGCCGTAAAATCCTTCGAGCTTAGTTTCAGGAACGAACACCTCGTCTCCTATCTGAGCGATGCGAAGGAGAGGGCCGAGCGGCTCAATGAAGCGCTCCTGAAAGAGATGGAGGAGCGCGAGCTGGCCGAAGAGTCGCTGAAGGCGAGCGAGGCGCGGTACAGGATGCTCCACGCCACGGCCTTCGACGCCATCTTCATGGCCGATGCCCGTGGCGCGATAGTCGAATGCAACCGGAGCGCGGAGGAGATGTTCGGATACGGCCGGGGTGAGGTCGTGGGCCGTGAGCTCGCGGACCTGATGCCAGGGGCGTTCAGCCGGGGCAATCTCGATTTTCTTCGAAGGCGGGCGGAGGGGGGGGAGAAAAGGCTTCAGGACAGGGCGCGCGAGCTCCAGGGGGTCCGCAGCAGCGGGGAGGTCTTCCCCGTGGAACTTATCGTCAGCAGCTTCACCGTCAAGGGGGAGGTCTTCTTTACCGGCACGGTGCGCGATATTACGGAGCGCAAGAGGTCGGAGGAGACGGTACGCCATCTCGCCTACCACGACCACCTCACGGGCCTCCCCAACAGGATGCTGATACTGGACCGCATCGGGAAGGCGCTGGAGAGGGGAAAGAGGGTCGGCAGGCATTCGGCGATTATATACATGGACATCGACCGCTTCAAGGAGATAAACGACACGCTCGGACACGCCGTCGGCGACGGGCTCCTCAAGGCCGTGGCGGCGAGGCTCAAAAAATGCATCCGCGTCTCCGACACGGTCTCACGCCTCGGCGGGGACGAGTTTACGATACTCGTGCAGGACCTCAAGAAAGTGGACTATGTCGCGATCGTGGTCGAACAGATATTCGCCGTCCTGGGAGAACCCTTCACCATCGACAGGCACGAGCTCTTCGTAACGGCGAGCATAGGCGTAAGCATAAACCCGGCTGACGGGCCGGACGCGGAAACGCTCCTCAAGAACGCCGACGTCGCCATGTACGACGCGAAGAAGGAAAGTGGCAACAGCTACCGGCTCTACACCTCCGAGATGAACCTGAGGACGATGGAGAGGCTCAAGACCGAACACAGGCTCCGCAGGGCGGTCGACGAGGAGGAGCTCGCGCTCCACTACCAGCCCCAGACCGACGTCCGCACCGGAGAGGTCGTGGGCATGGAGGCCCTCCTGCGCTGGCATCACCACGACGGCGGGCTCGTCCCGCCGGGGGACTTCATACCCATCGCCGAGGATACGGGGCTCATAGTCCGTATCGGGGAGTGGGTGCTCCGCAGGGCCTGCGCTCAGAACAAGGCCTGGCAGGACGCCGGGCTCAAACGCGTGAGCGTTGCGGTAAACATCTCGATGCGCCACTTCAAGCGGAGCGGCTTCATCGACGAGGTCTCCGCGATACTCGAAGAGACCGGCCTGGACCCGGGGTGCCTGGAGCTCGAACTGACGGAGAGCATAGTGATGGAGGACGCCGAGGCGACAGTGGCCACTCTGCGCGCGTTCAAGTCGATGGGCGTAAGGCTTGCGATAGACGACTTCGGCAAGGGCTACTCCTCCCTGGAATATCTCAAGCGGATGCCTATAGACATGCTGAAGATAGACAGGACCTTTATCCGCGACATCACGGAGGACTCCAACGACGCCAGCATCTCCACGGCGATTATCACGCTGGCCCACAGCCTCGAGGTAGAGGTCCTCGCCGAAGGCGTCGAGACGGCGGAGCAGCTCAAGGCGCTTGGCGCCCTGGGGTGCGACAAGGCGCAGGGGTTCCTCATAGCCAGGCCGGCGCCCCCCGGGGAGGCCGGAGAGTTTCTGATAAAGGAGAGGCGTTTTATAGCGTGACCGTCGGCTGAATTCTACAGGGCCCGCCGCAGGCGCCCGGGTGGATCGCATGAGCAAGAGCTGTCCCGTTTTCAAAAATTCTCATCTTAAGGTGGTGCTGGCATACTTTCTATGCCTCGCTCTGCCCCTGTCCGTCTTTGCGGGCATAGTAGTCTATTCCAGCTACGCCATGGATGCGGCCAGGTCGAGGGCGCTCCTGAAGTCGGAAGAGAAGTATCTGACCATCCTGCGCGCCAACACCATCGCCGATTTCCTGAACTCCGCCATCGACGACATCGTATTCCTTTCAAAAAATCACGAGATAGTGAGGGCCTTTGACGTCGACTCCTCGCGCGGGGACATCACCTCCGACCTCGCCGCCTTCTGCGAAAAGAAGCCCTTCTGCTACAAGGCGCGCATCCTGGACAGGGACGGGATGGAGGTCGTCAAGGTGGAGCGCGGCGGGGCGGGGCTTGTGGTGTCGTCCGAAGAAGCCCTGCAGCAGAAGGCTCACCGTTATTACTTCCGGGAGACCTTCAGGCTCGAGCGCGGGGAAGTCTACGTCTCTCCCATGGACCTGGATGTGGAATACGGCGAGATCGAGACGCCCTGGGAGCCGGTCATACGCATCGGCACCCCTCTGTTCGACCGCCGGGGGCGAAAGAGCGGCATCCTGATAGTCAGCCTCCTCGGAGACCGGCTCCTCGCTAAGATAAAGGTGGTATCTCCCCGCTCGAGGGGCCGGATGATGATAGTCAATCCCGACGGCTACTGGTTGTACGGCGCCAGGCCCGGAGACGAGTACGGTTTCATGTTCGAGGACAGGGTGGACCGGGTCCTCGGGAAGACCTATCCGGGGCTGTGGCGGAAGGTCTCCACCGCCGAGGCCGGACAGGTTTACGGGGGGGCGGAGGACCCCGGTTACAGCGGCCTGGACGTGAATACCTATTCCCCCGGCAGCGACTTCTTTACCTTTGTGACGCTTTACCGCACCGCCTCGGGTTTTGTGCGCAGCGGCTGGCCCGATGAGGCGGGCTTCGAAGGAGGCGGCGCGGCGGCGGGGACGCCCTACTGGAAGATAATCTCCAGCGTTCCATCGAACGTTATAGTGGGTGTCACGCCCGGAAAGTACCTCATCCTGTACGCCTCTCTGGTCGGCGCCATAATGGCGTTCAGCGGGGTGCTGGCCAACAACAGGGGCAGGAGGGCCAGGGCCGAGGAGAGGATAAAGGCGCAGGAGACCCGCTACCGAATGCTGCACGATTCGGCCTTCGACGGCATCGTAATCACGGACAAGGCGGGGACGATAGTGGAGTGCAACAAGAGCATGGAGGATATATTCGGCTACGGCCCGGGTGAGCTGGCCGGCGGGAATATCCTCTCGCTCATGCCGGAACAGTACCGTGAAAAACACCTCAAGGGGCTCCACCGGTTCATCCATACCGGCGAGAGCCGCGCCCAGGGGAGCGTGCTTCAACTGGAGGGCCTCAGCAAGGACGGGGAGGTCTTCCCCATTGAACTGACCATCAACCACTTCCGCGTGGACAGCGAGATGTACCTCACCGGCACCATCCGCGACATCAGCCAGCGGAAGAGGTCGGAAGAGACGATAAAGAAGATGGCCTATTACGACCAGCTCACGGGGCTTCCGAACCGCACGCTGCTTCTCGACCGCCTGAACCAGGCGATACTCAGGGGACAGAGAAGCGGCCTCGTGGTGGGGGTGCTCTTCCTCGACCTGGACAGTTTCAAGGAGATAAACGATACCCTCGGGCACGCCGCCGGCGACAGGCTCCTCACCGCGGTGGCCGACAGGCTTGTGAAGGGCTTCCGCGCCACCGACGCCGTCTCTCGCCTCGGCGGAGACGAGTTCGTAATCCTCGTGCCGGATGCGTCAAGCGAGGAAGGGGTCGCCACCGCGGCCGAGAAGGCCCGCGCGCTCTTCAGCGAACCCTTTGATGTAGACGGCCACGAGCTCTTCGTAACGACGAGCATAGGCGTCAGCATCTTCCCCCACGACGGAGGCGAAGTCGAAACGCTTATGAAGAACGCGGATGTCGCCATGTACAAGGCCAAGGAGGACGGCGGCAACGGCTACTACCTCTACGACCCCTCCATGAACGCCAGGGCCGCGAAAAAGCTGAAGCTGCAGAACAAGCTCAGGACGGCGCTCGACAGGGGGGAGTTCTTCCTGGTCTACCATCCTCAGATAGCCGTAAGGAACGGAGAGGTCGTCGGCATGGAGGCGCTCTTGCGCTGGCGGGACCCGGAGGAGGGGCTCATCCCGCCGGCCGAGTTCATACCCATGGCCGAGGCGAACAGGCTCATCGTGCCCATAGGCGAGTGGGTGCTGCGGACGGCCTGCGCCGACGGCAGGAGGCTTCAGGAGATGGGGCTCGAGGGGCTGATAACCACGGTGAACGTGTCGGTGGTCCAGTTGAAGCAGAAGGGGTTCCCGGCGGTGGTCTTGAAGATACTCGGCGAGACGGGGCTTGACCCCCATCATCTCGAACTGGAGATATCCGAGAGCATACTGATGGAAAATGCGGACGATACCATAGGGATGTTGAAAGAGCTCAAGTCCATCGGCGTGCGGCTGTCGATGGACGACTTCGGCACGGGCTATTCATCGCTCGCCTATCTCAAGCGCATGCCCCTGGACGCATTGAAGTTAGACCGGTCCTTCATAAGCGACATAACGGCCGCCGATTCCTTCCAGATAATCAGGACGATAATAGAGATGGCCCATAACTTCGACAACGAGGTCATAGCCGAAGGGGTCGAGACCCCGAAGCAACTCAACCACCTGAAGCTCCTGGGCTGCGACAAGGTGCAGGGTTTCCTCTTCACGGAGCCGATAGGGCCCGAAGAGGTCCTGGCGTTCTGTGAGATGCAGGGGAAAAAGCGGCGCAGCGCCTGAGCCCGCCAGCGCGCCGGGCCCTACTTCGACTCCTTCATGTACCTGAAGAATTCGCTTTCGGGCGAGAGCACCAGGGTATCCTGCTCCCCGAAGACCTTCCTGTAGGCCTCCATGGTCTTGAGGAAGTAGAAGAACTGAGGGTCCTTTCCGTAGGCGCCGGCGTAGAGCCTGGTGGCCACGGCGTCGGCCTCGCCCCTGGTGACCTGCGCCTTTCTGTTCGCGTCGGACAGAAGTATGGTCTTCTCCTTGTCGGCCCTGGCCCTTATGGCGAGCGCCCTCTCTTCGCCCTCGCTCCTGTATTTTTTCGCCTCCCTCTCTCGCTCCGCCCTCATGCGCTCGAAGACCGCCCGCTCGTTTTCGGGCGGGAGGTCAGCCCTCTTTATCCTTACGTCGATCACCTCGATGCCGTAGGCCCGGCCGGCCCTGCTCGTCTTCTCGGTCACCACCTCCATCAGGTGCGCCCTCGACGTGGCGACTATCTCGATGAGGTTCCTCTTGCCGAGCTCTTCACGGAGGTTCGAGAATATGATGTCGTCGAGCCTTGACTGCGCCCCGGTCTCGTTCCTTACGCTCTGGTAGTACTTCAAGGGGTCGACTATCCTCCACCTCGCGTAGTTGTCCACCACCATGTTCTTCTTGTCCTTGGTGATTATGACGGACGGCGTGGCGTCGTAGATGAGCCGCCGGTTGTCGAAGAAGATGACCTTCTGGACGAAGGGGGTCTTGAAGTTCAGCCCCGGGGTCGTGACGGCCTTTACGGGCTTACCGAGCTGGACGACCAGCGCGGACTGGGTCTGGTCCACCTTGTAGAAGGACTGGCTCAAGACGATGACCGCTATGACGACCACGGCGATTATTAGGGTCGATATCTTTTTCATTTTCCCTTTACCTTCCCCCCCGCGCCGGGTTTGCCGCTGCCGAGCGGCAGGTAGGGCAGCACGTTGCGTTCGGAGGCCCCTTCCAGGACCACCTTTTCCATGCGTCCGAGCACGTCCTCCATCGTCTCGATGTATATCCTCTTCTGCGTTACGTCCTTAGCCCTGCGGTACTCCTTCAAGACCTGCAGAAACCGGCTTGCGTCGCCCTTCGCCTCGTTTATCTTCGCCTCCTTGTAGCCCTGCGCCTCGTTTATTATTTGTTCCGACTCGCCCTTGGCCTTCGGTATCAGGTCGTTCCGGTACCCCTCGGCCTGCTCCACCGACCGCTCGCGGTCCTCTCTCGCGCTCGCCACGTCCTTGAAGGCGTCCGCGACCTGCGCCGGCGGGAGCACGTCCTGGAGCTGGACCGCCACTACGCTTATCCCCGAGTCGTACCTGTCGAGGATATCCTGCAGGAGAAGCTTGGTATCCTGCTGGACCTGGAACCTTCCGCCGGTGAGGACCTCGTCTATGGGGGTCTTGCCGACCACCTCGCGCATCGCGGCCTCCGAGGCGTCCTTCAGGGCCTTTCTCTGGTTGCGGATGTTGAAGAGAAAGGCGGAGGGGTCCTTGATCTTGTACTGGACGATGAATTCCACCTGCACGATGTTCTCGTCCCCGGTGAGCATCAACGCCTCTTTCTTTATCGCGGTGTACCTGGCGGGAGGACCGGGGTCTATGGTCTTGAAGCCCACCTCTATGCGGTGGACCTTGGTGACCTGCGGCTTCAGCACGGCCTCGATGAAGGGTATCTTGAAGTGCGGCCCCGGCGAGGTCGTCCTCACCACCTTTCCGAACCTTTTTACGACGCCGAGCTCCTCCGGGGCGACGGTGTAGAAGGACCCGAAGACGATGGAGAAGACGACGATTACGGCTACGACGAGGCCCAGTGCGGGGATCTTCTTCTTGAAGTCCTTGAAGAAGTCGCCGGATTTCTTTAATATTACGACGACGTCCGGGGGGAGGTTTCCGCCTCCGCCACCCTGCGGCATTTCCATAGGTTTTCTCCTTAAGGACAGGTTACACGCAGTAAGGTCAGAAGTCAAAGGGGATTTTGCCGCCGGGCGCGGACGCTCCTGGCCTCATGAAAACCCTCATCTGTCCCCGGTTTCGTTTTTGTGATAGGATTAGCCCCGTGGAGATACATCGAGATCCGACAGCCCTGGCCCGCCGCCGCGCCGCGGCACGCACGCGCCCGGCCGGCCTGTTTGCGGCCGCGTTCTTCTTCGTCCTTCTCATGCTGGCCCCATGGCCGGTCCACGGGGCCCCCGGTCCGGGGCCGGCCGGCGTAATACTCTTCGTGGGCGACGGCATGGGCCCGGAGCACGTCCGGGCCGGCGGCATGTACCTTTCCGGCTCCGAGGGGACCCTCTCCTTCGAGTCCTTCCCCGCCAGGGCCATGGTCCGCACCGCCGGGGCGAGTCCCGGGCCGGTGGACTCCGCGGCGGCGGCCACGGCCATCGCCACCGGACGGAAGGTATACAACGGGGTGGTGAGCCTTCGGCTACCCGGCGACGGCGCCCCCCTTGTCACCATGCTCGAAGGGTTCAAGTCCATGGGCTGGGCCACAGGGCTCGTCACCACTACCTTCGTCACCCACGCCACCCCGGCGGCCTTCGGCGCCCACGTCGCCGACAGGCACGACTACCCATCCATAGCCTCGGGATATCTGACCGGGAGCCGACCGGACGTGATATTCGGCGGCGCGCTCCACCTGACGCGCCGCCAGGCCCGGGAGGCCGGCTATGCCGTCGTGGAGGACCTTGCCGGGCTCCTTGCGCTGGACAGGGACTCGGCCCGCCCGGTATGCGGCCTCTTCGCCCGCGGACACATGCCCTATGAGCTCGACCGAGGCCAGGGTGTGCCGACGCTTTCGGAGATGACGGCCGCGGCGCTCGACATACTCGCGGGCGACCCGGAGGGCTTCTTCCTCATGGTGGAGGGCGGAAGGATAGACCACGCGTCGCACGCCGGCGACATCAGGAGGGCCGTCGCCGAGGTGGCCGAGTTTTCCCGCGCCGTCGAGACGGCGGTAGAGTGGGCGGAGAAAAACAATGGGAAAGGGAAGACCCTCATCGTAGTTACCGCTGACCACGAGACCGGCGGGCTCAGGGTCATCGAGGGGAGGGGGCCGGGCAAGGCCCCGCTTGCGTCGTGGGGGTCAAAGGGACACACCACTGTGAACGTACCCCTCTACGCCCGGGGTCCCGGCGCCGGAGAGTTCGGCGGGGTCATTGAAAGCAGGGATATCCATTCCATTATCATGGGCCTGGCGGGCGCCGGGGGGGGCGGCGGGGGCGTGCCGCCGGCGGGGCCGTGACCGCCGCTACTTCTCCTTCCGGCCCGGTATCACCGGCTCTATTATCCTTACCGGCGCCTTCAAAGTCCTTTTCATTATCCCGAAGAGCCTTGAGCCTATGTCCTTCGGCGAGAGGTAGGTGACCTTCGGGTCGTCGAAGGGGCCCGAGACCCTCATCGGTATGGTCACGAGCGAGCCGCCCAGGATATCGCCCATGACGGGCAGCCTCTTTATGACGAAGTCCACGCTCCTCAGGGGCGCCGCGAGGAGCTTTATCTCCATCTCCCTCTCCAGCAGGTCTATCTCGCCCGCCGCGGCCATCTCCATGGACGCGCTGTCGAGCATCCCCTCGGTGAGGTGGAGGCGTCCATCCTTCAGCTCCAGCGAGGCCTTCATCGAGCGGTAGGAGAAGCCCTCCTTCGCAAGGTCCGGGAACTTCCCTTTGAAAAATTCCGTAACGTTCAGGAGGGCGAAGACCTTGCCGAGCGCGCCGAAGCGGTGTATCCTCCCGTTCTCGGCCGAGAGCGTGACGTTCCCCGTGGCGTTTTTCATGAGCTCCTCGGGGCGGCCCTTCGACGTCAGGACGCCGGTCAGGTCGAGGAGCCCGGTCGCCAGCCTGTCCCCGCCCGCCACACAGCCGATGGAAGGGTCGAGGTCCTTCTTGTCCGCAACGGGGCTGAAGCTCAGCTCCACCATCCCGCGCGCAGCCCTGATGAACCCCGGCGTCGAGACCCCGCAGACCTCCCCTTCCGTCACGGTCACGAGGGTAAGGCCGGGCGAGAAGGCGGCCTCCGCCGCCACCCCGCTCCAGATGAAACCGCCGAAGGTGAAGCGGTCCGTCTCAAGCCTTATCCGCCCGCTCGCCACGGGCGTCCGGAGCTTCGGCCCCGTCGCCCGCCCCTCGCCTTGCCCCTTGAGGGCCTCCTTCAGCCCCTCCCATTCGAGCTCCCCGGCCTTCACGTCCATGTCGAGGAAGACGCCGTCCGCCGAGGGGGTAATCTCGCCCGTCATCGTAACGGGCCTTCCCATCCAGAGGAGCTCGGCGGAACCCACACGCAAGACCCCGCCACCCCCCTCGACGGAGAACCCTTCCACCAGGGGGCCGCCGAAAAAGGCCTTCGGAAGTTTCAGACCGCCGCCTGCCAGCACCCCACGGGTTTTAAAGAGGGGAGGCTCTCCCGTACGCAACCGGACCCCGAAGTCCCCCTCGACCCGGCCATCGAGGAGCCTATTCTTAAGAAGGAGCCTCGTCAGCGTCTCTCCGTCAAGCCTCCCTTTCCAGTCCGCTTCGATGGTCTCGTCCCCGAGGCTCAGGGTTATATCCGCCTCGTTTCCCCGGTCGCCTATGGAGAGTTTTTTGATAACGAGCGCTTCGGGGGTCTTCTCGAGGTCGACGGAGAGGACCGGCCCTTCACCGGCGGAGAATTCTCCGGCCAGTGTCAGCCCCGCCGCGTCCCGCCAGTTGAGCCTGCCCCCGGTGATGCTGAGCGGCGGCAAGAGACGCAATCCGAGGGGGACCCGGGCCGTCTCCTGCGCCCAGAGCGCCGCTTCCGGCCCCAGGACGCCGTCGAAACCGGCCTCGACGCTCTCGGGGGCGGCGGCCGAATAGGGGCTTACGGCCGCGGTCAGCCTTATATCCCCGTCAAGAAAGACCGTCCCTACGCCGGTTACCGAGACCCGCTCCCGGTCGGCCCTGAAGCTCCCCCCCGTGAGGGTCAGGGGGCCGGGTACCAGCGTGGTTTCGGCCTTGAGGTTTTCTATGCCCCCCCCGGTCTCGAAGTCCCAGTCCTCGGGACTTCCGAGAGGCCCCTTCACTTTGAGATTATCGACGTATACGCGGCCCTCCACCGAGGCGACCCTTTCCCTCGCCTCCTTCATAAGACCCAGAGACGAGAAGATGCGATAGGCCTCCCCCGCCTCGACCGAAGCCCTCATCGAGCCTATCTCCAGCGTCGGTTCGTCCCCGGTGGTGGCCCGCGCCGTGAGGCCGGTAAAGGTGGTGGCGCCTATGGAGCCGTCGAGGCCGGTCGCCTCGACCCTGTCCATGTTATAGGAGAACCCGCCCTTTTTTATCGATATGGCGTAGGGGACCCTCCCGTAGCGCGCGTCGATCGTAAACTCTCCTATCTCCGCCCGAGCCCTGAGAGATTTCTTTGTCCCGTCGAGGAAGAACCTGCCGTAGCCCTTCCCCCCCGTAATCTCGGCCCGGCCGACCTCCCCGGCGAAGGCCTCGTTCTTTACGACCCTTCCCAAAAGCTCCGGCAGGCCACGGAGGTCGGTCTCCACGACCGTTTCAAGGCTTACGGGGGTGTCTTTACCGTAGAGCGTGTACCGAAGCCTCGTATCACGGCCGAGGACCGGGCCGAGGCGTCCCGAGAGGCCGCCTCCCTCGAGCACCCCCCGGGTTATGGTCACCTCGCCGGCCACGTCCCTTACCTCTCCCGCCCTGGGGATGGTGACCAGTCCGTCCTCTATCCGCGCCTTGAGGGAGTAGCCTTTGGCGTCCCTCAGGTCCTCGGCCTTCCGCGCCGCCACCTTGTAGGTGACGCGCGCCACGCGACCGCCCTTGAGCACGCGAAAGGTCTTCCTGACCAGGGGTATGTCGCCGGCGGCCGCCAGCGCCGCCTCCCTCGATGCCGCGAGGTCCACGTCGCTGCCGGTAAGCTCTATGGAGATACTTCCCGAGCCCCGGTCAAAGGCCGCCCGTCCGGTTACATGGGCGCGCGGCATCTTGAGGTCGAGCCCCGCAAGCCCGGCCGCGAGCCTTCGGCCGTCGACGGTGACCGACCCCTTGAACTCGCCGCCGCTCATGGCGAACCCGCCGTCCTTGCCCCCGCCCGGGCCGGTGAGCGTAAGGCCGGGCAAGGAGCCCCGGACGTCGGCCGAAAGGGCGTCGGGGCCGTCGACGGTGAGGTCCATCTCCAGGTCGACGGTCGAGCCCCCGACACGCGAGGCCGCACCCCGGTGGAGGCGGCCCACGATGGGGCCCGTCCTGAGCCCCTTTACCCCCGCGCGTACGGTCCCCTTGAAAGAGGCGGGGTCGAAGACCGCGTCGAGGTCGAGGCCGTCCCATAGCTCCGAACCGCACCTGAGGCTCAGGTCAAGCCGGTCGGGCCGCAGGGCCACCCTGGAGTCTACGTCCCCGACGGTAAATACCGAGTTGTCCGCGTCCCTGAATACGAACCGTCCGTCCTCGACGAGGACCACGAGCCCCTCGGCCCCGGCAAGGCCCTTTGAGAGGCCGGCGAGCAGGGCCGAGGCGTGGTCTCGGTCGAGGCGGAAGGGCGCGGCCGCCCCCGCCCCCCGCACCTCTCGCTCCGGCAGCGTCACCTCCAGGTCCGGGGCCACGACCCGGAGCCTTCCGATGCGGACCTTTCCGCGGAGCAGCGGGAGTATCCTGAGATAGGCCCAGAGGGTCCCGGCGGAGCCGACGGCCCTCCCGGGGACCGAGAGGCTCGCCCCGCTGATCCTTACGCGCGGCATGGGGAAGAAGGCCACCTCCATGGCGGCGAACCCTACCTCGCCCCCGACCCTTTCGGATATCCGGGCCTCTATCCGTTCCCTCACATGCTCGGAGTTTATGAGCCTCGGGGCGACCAGGCCCAGGGCGATCAGGATGATGACAAAGGCCCCGGTTGCTGATATTATCCAGATGAGTATTTTTTTGGGTCGTCTCAAGGGCGGATTACCTCGAATACACTTGGGGCCGCGGCCCCGGGACCGTAGCGGGACCGAGGGCGGCTACCCGAATTGTAGTTGAAACGCTGCCTCTTGTCGAGGTCGAGGGGCAAAAAGGGGGATAGGCGGGGCGGTCCCAGAGAGTGGTGGGGTAATTCAAAGTGACGAACGGACCGAAAGGCAGGGCGGCGGGGTCGGCGGGGTCGGCGCTCCTGGCCGCTCTGCTCCTCGCGGCGTCTCTTCTGGCCCTTGCGGGACCGGCCGCGGCCGGTCCCGGCGAGCCCCCGCCTGCCGATGGCCCCCTGGAGCGATACGCCCTGGACGAAGACCCTTTCGACGAGCTTGACCCCTTCGACGGCGCCGACGCCTCCTACGGCGAGATCGCCGACCCGCTCGAGCCGTACAACAGGGTCATGTTCCGTATAAACGACAAGCTGATACGCTACTTCATCGGGCCGGTGCTCATGGGGTACTCCATTGTGGTCCCCGAGCCTGCGAGGGTGGGCGTCAGGAGGTTCTTCAGTAACCTCACCACCCCCGTGCGTCTCGTCAACTCGCTCCTGCAGCTCAAGGGCAGGGCCGCCGGGGTGGAGCTGGCGAGGTTTCTCATCAACTCCACCCTTGGGGTGGGGGGCCTCCTCGACCCCGCCGAGGAGAGCTTCGACCTCCTGAAGCAGGATGAGGACTTCGGCCAGACCCTCGGCTTTTACGGCATCGGCCCGGGCGTCTATATCATCTGGCCGATCCTCGGCCCGTCGAGCGTGAGGGACACGGTGGGACTTGCGGGCGACCTCGCCCTCTTCCCCGTCTTCTACCTCTACCCCGACGACCTGCTCGTGGGGTTCGGCACGAGGTTCTACGGCAGCTTCAATAGCGCGTCGCTCGACCTTTCGACCTACACCGCGCTCATGGAGGGGGCATTCGATCCCTATGTCTTTTTCAGGAACGCCTACCACCAGAAGAGAAGGAGCGCGATAGAGAGATGATACGACCGCGGAAGATGGAGACGACGGCCGTGGGGGTGCTCATGGGGATTTTTCTCGCGGCGGCCTTCGCCGTCCTTTCCCCACTGCCGGCCCGCGCCTCCGGTGTGACGGAGGTGGTGAGAGATACGGTGGAGCGGGTCCTGGCCGTGGTGGAAGACCCGGCGCTCCAGGGCCCGGACAAGAAGGAGGAGAGGCGGGCCCGGGCGATGGAGATAATCCACGAGAGGTTCGACTTCGAGGCCTTTTCGAGGCGGGCCCTCGGCGTCTACTGGAAGGACAGGACCGGGGAGGAGAGGGCGGAGTTCGTCCGGGTCTTCACCAGGTGCCTCATGGACGTCTACATGGACGCCATAGAATCGCGTAGGATCGAAAGGGTCGTCTATACCGGCGAGTTCCTGCGGGGGGGCAGGGCCGAGGTGAGGACCCTTGTGTTGACCGCCCTCGCCGAGGATATGCGCATGGATTACAGGCTCATGGACTACGGAAAGGGCAGGGGCTGGATGATATACGACGTGGTCGTCGACGGGGTGAGCCTCGTGGTGAACTACAGGACGCAGTTCAAGGAGATAATCGAGAGGTCCTCCTACGAAGAGCTCGTCGAGGTCTTGAGGGAGAAGTCCGGGGAGCTGGAGATCAGGTAGCGTCCCGGCCGGGGCGCCCCCCCTTTTTCTCAATAGTCCGGGTTTTTTTCCGAAAAAGTAATGTGCCCGCACGCCCCCGGCGCGGTATGCCGGGGCCGGCGGCGCCTTTGTCCGAAGGAGCGGCGTGAAGAAGATAGGCGTCATAAACGGCCTCAGGGGATACGCGATTATCTTCGTGATACTCCATCACCTCTTCTGGAGCCGGACCGTCCCTGCCTGGAACTTCGTCGAGGTGGGCGGCTTCTATCTCTTCCCCTTCACCTTCATCACCAACGGCTGGGCCGGGGTGAAGCTCTTCTTCATGCTCTCGGGTTTCGTCCTCTACCTCCCCTACGCAAAGGGCACGAGGGAGATGCGCACGGGCACGGACGCCGGCGCCTTCTACCGCCACAGGGCCGGCCGCCTTCTGCCCCTCTACTATATCTCCGTACTCTTCGCCGTCCTCTTCACATGGAAGGCAGCGGCCGGCACGGACATTTTCAAGGACCTTGTTCAGCTTGCCACCTTCACCTTCACCTTTACCCTCGACAACTGGCTCCCGGACCAGAACATCGTCCTATGGTCCCTGGCCCTGGAGGTGTGGTTCTGCGTCGTCTTTCCCCTCCTCGTGATAATCGGAAGGCGGGTGGGGCTCTTCCGCCTCTTTATCTTCTCGGCCATCCTCGGTCTTGCGGCGAGGTTCGCGGGCACGAACTTCCCCGGCCACTTCAGCTTCGGCGCACTCTATCTGGATGCGATGAGCGACAGCCTCCTGGGCAGGCTCGACGACTTCGTCCTCGGCATGCTCATATGCGACCTCTACGTCAGGGGCGAGAGGAGGGCGCTGCCGGTGCCGCCCGCCGCGGGGCTCGCCGCGGGGCTCATCGTGGTGGCCGTCGGGTGCACGCTTTGGGACATGAGGGTGGTGGGCCTCGTGGCCAGGGCCTACACGCCCCTTTTCGCCACCGTCTTCCACGTGGGGTTCTACCTCGTCATCACGTCCCTGCTCTTCATGAAGAGCGGCGCTATTAAGCTCATCTTCGACTCCAGGCCCATCCAGATCGTGGGGGTGATGAGCTACTCCATTTACATCTGGCACCAGCTCGCCATGGAGCACATGGTCGGAGACGACTACTCGCCAATGAATATCGCCGTCTACCTCGTCCTTCTCGCCATCTTCTCCGCCCTCTCCTACAGGTACATAGAGTTCGGCAAAAGGAACGCCGGCGAGCTTTTTCTCCTCGGCAGGCGGTAAGGAGCCCCGGGCGTCTTGAGACCGGGGTTCTATGTGTGTTAACATAAAAGATACGCCCGGGCCTGGTCAGGGCCCGGGCGTTTATTCTATTAAGGAAGGCTTGCCCATGGCGGGAGACACTCAAAGGCTTCTCGGCTCGAAGGCCCCCTTTGCGGCGGCCATCGTGGCGGTCAGCTTCGCGGTCTACTCGGGCACCCTCTCGGGCGGCTTCGTCTACGACGACAACTACCACATCCTCGCCAACCCCTGGATAACGGACCTCAGGTACGTACTGAAACCCTTTTACTCCTCGGTGTGGGAGTTCCTGGGCGGGATCTCCGCCGGCATGAACAACTACTACAGGCCGGTGATGCACCTCATCTTCACCCTCGAGTACCATATCTTC
>JBHHVK010000023.1:0-16532 GCA_046754205.1 Thermodesulfobacteriota bacterium | reverse complement strand
GGACGTTGCCCCAGATGAAGTGGTCCATTATGAGGTCCCCTATGACGAGGACCCTCGCGCCTGAAAACCTCTCCATGAGGGTGTTGGCCCTTTTAAGACCGAGATGCCTTCTCATGCCTTCTCCATGCCTTTCCGGACGTCAACGGGGCGGGGCGGCCGGCCCTGGCCGAGGACGGACTCGAATAACGCCTCGTACTTGCGGGCGACCCTCTCCGGGTCGTTTCGCCCGGCGAAGAGGGCGTGTCCGGCCTCGCCGAGGCTCCTCCGTTCGGCCTCGTCGGCGACGAGCCGGTCGAGCAGCGAGGTCATGGCCTTTATGTCGCCGGCGGGCGCGAAGAGGCCGCCGGCGCCGACGACCTCGCGGTTGGCGGAGTCGTCATAGGTGATGATGGGCACCTTCCTGCTCATCGCCTCGAGAAAGACCACCCCGTAGGCCTCGTTGGAGGTGGGGTAGAGAAAGACGTCGAAGCAGTCTATCAGGCTCATCTTCTCGTCCTCGGTGAGCATACGGTTGATGGTGGTGATCCTCTTTCTGCCGAAAAGCCCCCTGTAGGTCCTGTCCGACTTTATGACGAAGTGTACGTCGTTGTTCCTGTATCTTCCGGCTATGTCGAGGAAGTGGGCGTTCTCCTTCCTCGAGTTGCCGAGAGAGCCTATGATGAGCCTGCCCTCGGGCAGACCGAAGTGGCCGCGCCCGAACCTGACGTCGTAGTCCGATGGGTCGAAGGGGTGGTCTATCTGGACCACCCTGTCTCTTCCGCCCTGGAGGCCGAGGACGAACCTCGACGGAACGACGCTCGCCGCGACGTCGTCGTAGTTGCCCACCACCCTCGGGCACATAACGGTCTGCGTGACCGGCGCAAGACGCGCCGCCCTCTTTATGTAGTCGAAGTCCTTCCCGCCCGGGGGCCCGCAGTGGACGATATCGGGCCCGAGCCTTTCGATATGGTCCGTAATCCCGGGATAATCGACGTCGTCATAAAGGACTTCGTAGCAGGACTCGAACTTCTCGGAGAGCCCGCCCCTGGCCATGGCGAGCACCGTCACCCTGAACCTGGAGCCGTCGAGGCGCCTTGCCCAGTGGTGGAGGCCGAGCTGGGAGCCTCCGTAGTCGAGCCTGTGGGGACACAGGAGGATGTGGATCATGAGACCTTTCCCCTGCCGGCCACCTGCTCCGCCCCTTCTCCGAGCCGTCCTGGCGAACCGGACCTTTTCAGTAGATCCCGGTATATGCCTTTCGCATTATCGTCATCGAGAAAATCTATCGAGGCCTCGTGGTGCCTGAGGCCGGGGTCGAAAAAGCTCCTCACCCTGGACTCGTCGTACACGAGCCCCAGGGCCCCGCAGTTTTCCTCCAGCCTCTTCAGCATGTACTCCCCGTCCCAGTCGAAGTTGCTCCAGAGGACCTCGACGCCGTCTTTTCCGGCCCCATCGACCCACTCCAGGAGAAGCCGGTTCTTCAAGCTCCAGTCCTTTATGTAATCCCTCTCGGACCTGACTGGAAGGCCTTCGTTCACGGCCAGCCCCTTCATGCTCCTGGCCACGGAGGCGGGGTTTCTGAAGACCGCCACTATCTTGAAGTCCAGGCCCATCTTCATCGTAAGGCTCCGCCAGAAGGGAAAGGAGTATATCATGCCCGGCACCTTTATAACACCCACCCCGCCCCCGTCCAGGTCGGCGAGGAGCCTCTCCATGGCGGCCCTGGTTATCACGTCGACGTCGTCAAGGGACCTGTCCGATGGAAACCTCCAGTCCGGGTCGTCGAAGAAGGTGTGGTATTTATACCACTTGCCCCTGCCCCGGCTCAAGTACTTCCAGAAAAGCTTGTTTACAAGGCCGTGCCTGCCGCGCCTGACGGGCTCGATGACGTCGTGAAGCTCGTTGGTTATCTCCTGGGCGAGGTTGTTCTCAAAGAACCCCCTGGGGTTCATGACGTTGCTTTCCCTGGTCATGTGGCCGCCGAAGTAGCCCCCGAGATGATAAAGGCAACCGGCGGTAAAGGAGGTCCCGCTCCTGTCGGCGCCCAGCAAATATACGATCATAAAGCCTACCCCTGGATGAAATATCCCGGTGCCGGGGTCCTAAAACCCGGCGGGCGCATCCCCCTCGGGAATTGCCCGGGCCGCGCGCGGGGCCGCGGCCGTCTCTTCCGCGATCCCGGCGTTGACTGCCGAGACCGCCTCAAAGAGCCTCTCCGGGGAGTGGTTCTCCACAAGCCACTCCCTACCTCGCCTGCCCATCTCCACCCTCCTTTCCTCGTCGGCGAGGATGGAGACGACGGCCCCCTCGACCTCGTCGAGGCCCTTGCAGGCCGCCCCGAAGGCTTCCTCCACGTAGGGGACCGTATCCTTCAGGACGACCACCGGGACCCCGCAGGCGAGAGCCTCCTGCACGCACCTCGGGGCGCCTTCGGCCAGAGAGGGGTGGACGAGCACGCGCGCGCTGTTATAGAGCCCGGGCATCTCCGAGGGCGCGAAGAACCCGCAGGTGTGGGGGTAGCGGCGCGCACGCTTGACCCTGGTGAGGTTAAACCTCTTCCTCAGACTGTGGAAAAAGAAAAAATCCTCCCAACGGCTGAAGGGCCAGCCCTTGTTGACCCTGCCCACGTGGAGCCAGGAGAGCCCGTTCCGCCTCACTATTTCCCTTACAAGCTCCACCTGCTTGTTGCCTGTCCCCCCCACGGAGATGACGTCGAACCTCTTTTCGGCGCCCGGGTCGGGCCGGAAGGCCGTGACGTCGGCCCCGAGCGGGAAGCTTACGAGCTTTTCCCCCGGCAGGCGCTTCGCCGCCTCTTCTATCGCCCCGGCGAAGGGGAGGACGAAGTACCTGCAAAGATGGGGCTCGGGCTGGGCGAAGACGTGGGCCTGCGGAGCGCCCCTGAGCCAGAGGCAGGTCCTGGCGGCCAGCCTCCGGCGTTCGAGTATCTTAAGGGCCATGAGATGGCCCGTGCCGACTATGTGTATGACGTCGGGGTCGAACTCCTCCACCCACTCGACGAGCCCCGGGGCATTGAAGTCCCACCGCCCCTTCCGGGGCCTCTCGTCGGGGTTTGTCACCGGGAAGAAGACCGCCTCGTACCCGTCGTGGCGTATGGAGAAACGCTCCCTCCGTCTCGTAAAGGAGACGACCTTTACCGTATCCCTGCGCGCCGAGAGCCTCCGGAGGCCCGCGTACCAGTCGGCGTATTCGAGGTACGTCCGCTCGGGGCCTGCCTCGGTCCTGGTAAAGGAGCTGACCACCTGGACGAAGGGCGGCGTAAAGATGGTAAAGAGTATCTTCATTTAAGTGTCGGCTGGCCCGTCGCCGGGGTCCGCGCCGCGGCAGCTTCCGAGCGTCATGCCCATGAGCGCCCAGAAGAACTGGCCCGAATGGCGGGTCATGACGTCCTCGGTCATGTTGAGTATGACGAAGACGACGAGGAGCATCGCCCCGGCCAGGCTGATGCCATAGCATGACCGCTCCACGCCATGGAAGCTCATCACCCTCGAATGGAGGAGCACGTAGAGGCGTCCGAAGATTACCGCCACCAGGGCCATTCCGGCCACTCCCGTGGCGACCCCGTAGCTTAAAAGGAGGTTATGAGGGTATATCCTCTCCCTCCTGAAGCCGGGGATGAATATCTCCTTGTTGCCGAAGCCGCTCCCGAGAAGCGGCCTTTCCATTATCCTCTCGACCGAGTTCCGCCAGATGGCCCACCTCTCCTCCTTTTTAAGCGAGTCGAGGGAAACTTTTATCATATTCGGGTCCAGGGTCAAATCCAAATTCCTCCTCGCCATTATCGCCGGCAGAGGCAGGGCTATGAAGAGCAGGCAGGCGAGGACCGCGAGCTTTCTTTTGAGGCCCCGGCGGACGACATTGGTATATACGAGAAAGAGGCCGCCCGCGGCGAGGGTGGCTACGTACCCCGCCCTGAGCCTGGCGAAATAGACGCCGAGAAGGACCACGGGCACCAGGGCCAGCAAAAGGGCCCCCGGCGCCCGGGCCGTCCGCGGGCGCATGGCCAGGGCGAGGCAGACAAGGGCCGTGGCGAGCATGTGGAAGCTGAAGTACGGCCTCTTGCCGTAGAGAAAGCCGGCCTTGACGACCTGTTCGAACCTGACGCCCAGTACGAAGTAATAGTACAGGCTCAATGATATCACAATGGCCGAGGCCGCGAGGATGAAATAGGCCAGCAGGGCGAAATCATCCCTCGACCTCGTCATTACGTAAAAGAGCCAGAAGGCCAGAACCGGGTATATTATCTCCTTTTTTATCTCCGAAAGAGAATGCCAGGGGTCCGCGGCCGCCGCCATCGAGACGAGCGCGAGGCCCACCCAGAGCGCCAGGAGCGCCTTCATGGGCGGCCCCTCGATGCGCCCCCGCCTCGCCATGGCGGCGGCGGCGAGCGCGATGGCGCCGAAAAAGGCCGCCTCCCGGAGCGTCACCACGTGGGGCAGGTTCAAGGCGAAGAGATATACCCCCATCGAGAGGAGGGCCACCCTCTCGACCACGGGCCTCTCGGCGGACAAAACCCTTTCAAACATCTCCTCTCAACCCGTCCCTTACCGCCTCGAAGACGGTCGAGATGCCGATATCCGTGAGGCATTCGCTGACCTTGGACCCCCCGCACCCGTCTCTGCCGCAGGGTACGCACTCGTGGTCGGGCGAGGTTATGACCCTGTGACCCTCGCCCCAGGGGGCCCAGTCAACGGCGCTCGTCGGTCCGAAGAGCGCCACCACCGGGGTCCCCACCGCCGCCGCGATATGCATGGGCGCCGAGTCTACCCCGAAAAAGAGCCTCGCGCCCCTCACGACGGCCCCGAGCTCGCGTAGGGAGAGCCTGGCCGAGAAGTCCACCACCTCGGTGGTGAGCGCTTCGAGGAGGTCAGCCACATAGGCCTTTTCGAACCCGTCCGGCCCGGAGGTGAGGACGACCCGCAGGCCGCACTCGGTACGGACCCGGTCGATGAGCCCGGCCACCTTCCCGGCGGGCCAGCACTTGAACATCCACCTGCTCGTGGGGTGCGCGACCATATAGGGCTCGCCCCCCTTTATTCCCGCCCCGTCCAGGAGCCCGCGCGCCCTTGAGGTCGCCTCCGCGCCTTCGAAGAACGTGGTGCGTCTCGCCCCCGGTTCGGGGAATATCCCGACCCTCCGGAGGCAATCGAGGTTCCTCTCCACGTAGTGCCTGCCCCTCGGGGCGTGCCTTACGGGGTCGGTAAAGTAGGGGACGCCGAATATCTTTTTCTTCTTCGGCTCCGGCCCCACCCTTATCCGCGCCCCCGACAGGAGCGCCACGTTCCGGCCCCTGGACCCGGACGAGAGCGTCACCACCATGTCATACTTCCCGGAGCGCACCGCCCCGAGGAGCCTCAGCTCCGCGGCGAGGCGCGAGAAGACGCCCTTGAGGGCCCTGCGGTCGAGGACGATGACCTCTCCGATGTCGGGGTTCTCGACGAGCACGTCCTCGGTGCCGCCGTTTACGAGGGCGTCCACCGAGGCCCCGGGCACGGCCCCTTTCAGCGCGCTGAAGACAGGGGACGCCAGGACCACGTCGCCTATGTTCTTCAGGCAGACGACGAGGACCCTCTTCACCCTCGCCAGGTCGGGGTAATCTCCGTATCCGCCGCCCATGGGCTAACCTTCCTCGAAGTCGTGGAGGAGTTTCTCGCACCGGTGAAGGTAGGTGTGGCCCGCGAGTATGTGGCGCTGGCCTTCCCGGGCGATCGCGGCCGCCCGGTCACGGTGTTTCGAGTAGTACCGGGCCTTGTCCACGGCCTCCTCTTCCGAGCCGTAGGTGACGTAATGGACGCCGTCGGTGAAGAGCTCCTCGTAGCCGAGCCCCGGGTAGACGTTGGTCAGGAGCATGGCCCGGCCACCCGCCATCGTCTCGAAGACACGCATGTTTATGTCCATCCCCTTCTCTCCGGTAAAGCCGGCCCCGGCGTTGAACCCTATGGTGCAGCGGGCGGTCTGGGCGGTCGCCTCCTCTGCGAACTTCTTCCTGTAATGGAAGTTCGTCGTAAGCCCGGCCTCCTTAAAGAGCTTCTCAAACCTGCGGCGGTGCTTGTAGGGGGCCCCGCACATGCCTATGTCGTAATGGCCCCTTGCGGTGAGCCTTGCCCAGATGCCGTCGCCCGAGGGCATCCGTGGACTAAAGACGTGCACCTCCGGGTCGGCGGCGAGCGGGAGCCACCTGGCGCGGGGGCCCAGCTCGGCCACCACGTGCTTCTGGGCCACCCAGATGAAGTCGAAGCCGTACCTCTCGCAGTACCTCTTGTGTATCTCCAGCTTGTGGCAGGAGTCTATGCTTATATAGCCCTTCGGGCTCTTGCACGCGTCGAGTGCCGGGAACTCCACCGGAAGGCTGCAGTCCACCAGGAGGATGAGGTCGCCCTCGGGCACCCTGAGCTCGTCCTGCGGCTCGCGGGGGTCGAAGGGGACGTCAACGAGGTCGACCTCGAGGCGCCTTAAGGCCTTCAGGTAATAACCGGCCGTGGTATAGGGAAGGGTGGAGCGCAAAAAGACCACCCTTGGACCTCTGCCCATCTCAGGCCCCGTCCCCCGTCTTTACGCCCCGGCCGCGGCCCGCAAGGACGCTCTTGATCTCCGCGGCGTCCGCTGCGGTGGCTATCCGCCTGCGCTTCTCGTCGAATATCCGCGCCGAGGCGGTCTTGGCCTCGGACTTTTCATGGCCGAGGTGGAACTGTATCGCCAGGTACCTTACGGACTCCATCCTGCGCCCCGCGACGTTCAGCCTCAGGGCGATGTCGGTGTCCTCGCCCCCGCCCCTCGTCTCGTAGTCCTCATCGAAGCCGTTTACGGCCAAAAGGTCCGACCTGTGTATCGAGAAGTTGCAGCCCAGCAGGTTAAAGGGGCTGCCTCTCCTGATGCGGTGGAGCACTCTGAAGGTCTCCTCGTAGTACTTGAAGCGCCCTGCGACGGCGTGACGAAGCCCCCAGAGGGTGGGGCCGTCGAAGCGCCCGCCGTCGACCATCTCCCTGGTCACGCGCCCTGATGTCCGCTCGTCCATCATCACACGCCTGCCGCCGAGGTATACCCCGGGCCTCTTCCGGGTCCAGTGGACCTCGAGAAAGTCCCCGGCCACGATGCAGTCCGCGTCGAGAAAGACGATGTACTCCGCCCCGGACTCGAGTATGGCGCGATTGAGGAGCCTGCACTTCCTGAAGCCCCTGTCCTCCTGCCACAGGTGCCTGGTGGGGAAGAAGGGCCTGTATTCGGCGAGCCACCCGGCGACCTCCGGCCCGGAGCCGTCGTCGGCTATTATGACCTCGAAGTCCCTGAAGCTCTGCCTCTCCAGCGCCGCGAGGCAGAGCCGGAGGTAGGGCAGGTGATTGTACGTCCCTATTATAACGCTTATCGAAGGCATTGACTTTAATTCGTCCCGCTTCCGGCCGTCTCGTCGATGAGGGAGACGAACTTCTCCATCACGGCGTCATGGCCGCACCGGGACGCCAGGGCCCTTCGACCTCTCCTCCGGTCTTCGAGCCCGCCATGGGCCCTGAAACGGGCCTCCTCTTTCCAGGTCCGCTCGATGGCGTCGGCGAGCGCGTCGGCGCGCGCGGGTACGTCCACGACGGTGCCGGCCGCCTCTCCGGCGGCGTTCCACTCCTCTATCGCAGAGGCGACGCCGGCGCCTTTTCCCACTATGACCGGGAGCCCGGCGTAAAGGGCCTCCACCGCGGCTACCCCGAAGGTCTCGAAGAGCGAGGGCACGCAGAAGACGTCCGAGGCCGAATAGAGCCGGGCCACGTCCTTTACGCCGCCGAGGAACCTTACCCGGCCGCCTATGCCGAGCCTGTCGGCGAGCCGCCGCAGCCTCGCTGTAGCACGGGCGTCCCTGCCGGCCACGACGAGCAGGGCGTCCACCCCCCTGGCCTTCAGCACGGCCATGGACTCGACGGTGGACCGGAGCCCCTTTATCTTGAACCCAGAGCCGACGTGGAGGACCACGAGGGTATCGACGCCAGCTCCGAGCTCTTCCCTCACCCCGGCCCTCGACGCCGTGGCCCCGGCGTCGTCGAAGCGGGAGAAGTCCACGGCCGGGGGTATCACGACGAAGCGGTCCGGGTCTACGTCGTAATGGCGACGTATCTGCCGCATGCCGGTCTCCGAGAGGACGACTATCCTGCCGCGCTCCCTGGCGATGGTCGAAAAGAGGCGTCTTTCGATGCCGTTTATCACCCTGCCCAGCGGGTTTATCGCCATGGAGAGGCGTCCGCCGAGGCCCTCGTTGGCGCTCCTGAAGGCCTCCCACTCCCTGTGGCAGGCGTTCCCGGCGCGATAGATGTCGGCGACGAGCGTGCGGTCGAAGGCCACCACCACGTCGAACCTGGCCCTGGCCCCCAGTATGCGCCGCCTCGAGAAATACGCGAAGGAGAGTACCTTGAGCCAGGAGGCGAGCCTTACGACGGGGACCTTCTCCACGGTTATCCCGGGGCGCCACGGCCCCTTCCACTCGCCGGTAAAGACCGTAACGCGGTCGCCGCGCGCGGCGAGGGCCTCGGCCAGAAGGGCCGCCTGGCGCTCGTAGCCCCCGAAGGGATTATACTTCATAAGAACTATAGCTGCGTTCACCGGAACCATGTCCTCGCCTCAGGCCCCGGCGCCCGGAGTTCGGAGGCCGCCTCCCGGGCCGGGTCAGGCGTGAGCGGAGCCCCCGGCGGCACGACCGCCCCGTCCTCCCCCGGTCTCGCCCCCTTCGCCCCCGGAGCTTTCTTCGTCCATCCCCCCGTGGCCGGCGCGGCTGATGCGTCCGTAGAGCTCCTCGGTGGAATCGAGCATCCGCTCCACGGAGAACCGTTCGGTCACGAGCCTCCTGGCGCCCTTTCCGAGCCTGGCGCCGAGCGCCCTGTCGCCGAGTAGAAGGACAATCCTGTCGGCCAGGGCCCGCGGGTCCCTGGCCGGCACGAGGAGCCCCGTATCGCCATCCGTTACCAGCTCCCTGAAAGGCGGGAGGTCCGAGGCGACGACCGGCACCTCCATGGCCATGGCCTGCATGACGGACTGGGGTATGCCCTCGTTGGCGTAAGACGGCTGGACGAAGACGTCGAGGGAGGCGAGCACGGCCGGGACGTCTTCGCGGTGGCCTATCATCAGGACCCTGCCTCCAAGCCCATGCTCGGCGATTATCCTCTTGATGTCATCCCTTCTCGGCCCGTCGCCGGCGACCAGGAACCTCGCCTCCGGGACCTTCCCGGCCACAAGGGCGGCCGCCTCTATGAAGTAGTCGTGCCCCTTCCAGCTACGGAGGACCGAGACCATGCCCACGAGCGGGGTCCGGGCGTCGAGCCCCAGCTCCCCTCTTACGTCCCCGTACCTCCCGGCGGGGTCGAAGACCCCTGTGTCAACGCCCGTGGGTATGGAGACGACCCGGTCCGGGTCCACGCCGTTTCTGGTGATGAGCTGCCGCCTTATCGCCTCGGCGGTGGTGACTATCCCGTCGGGCAGGCGCCTGTAGATTATGGACGCCGCAAGGTTTGTCGCCACGGGGGTGGATATGTGGCGGGTCCTTATTACGAAGGGCCCCCCCGGCAAGGCCTTGGCGGCGAGAGAGGCGAGCCAGGAGTCCCTTGAGCTGTGGGTGTTGATGAAGTCGGCCCCCAGCTCCCCCATGAGCCTGGCGAGCCTTACGAAGGTCCTGGGGTAGTCCTTCTTCCTGAAGGAGACGGCGATGGTTTCAAGGCCCGCTCCCGCGGCCTTCTCCATGATCCCGCTGCCGCCTTCGGCTATGATTACGACCCTGTGCCCCCGGGCCCTCATCCCGAGGGACTCGGCGAGGATCCTTATCTCCTGGCCTCCCCAGCCGCCCGACGCCTCTGTATGGAAGATTGTCCACATGAAAGTTCCGTCCGCAGCCCGCCGGGGGCCACGCCGCCCGCCTCGGGATGAAAAAAAATGCCCGGACCAGCGAGCATATTGCCACAAAAAAAGTCAGTGTGTCAAGGTAACGGCTGGCCCGTGAAGGCCCCGCAGGGCTGCGTAAGTACCGATCCCGCAAGGCATCAGGCTACACCGAGGGACCTTGCCCGGAAACCCTGCCCCCGCCGGAAAGGCCCCTTTCGAGCTCCCAGAGCTTGGCGTATTTCGAGAGGGTGTAGCAGGAGTAGAGGGCGGAGAGCAGGACCCCGTAAGTCCCGTCCAGGAAACCTCTCCTGAGGAGCAGCATCTTGAAGAACGTGAGGGGGGGGCGGAAGAAGATGTCCAGCATGCCGGAGCGGCGGCCGCCTTTGAGCATCTCCTCGGCGGCGAGCGTGGAGTAGCGCTCCATCCGTCTCAGGTAGTCGGATACGTTCCTGTAGGTCAGGTGGACCAGGGGGTTCTTCAGATACCCCCTGGGGCCGGTGACCTTTACGGCCTCGTGCACCTTCCTCTCCGAAAACCTCCCGGCGTCCTTCCTGTAAAGCCGGAGGTTGTGGTCGGGGTACCAGCCGCAGTGCCTTATCCAGCGGCGGCCGAAGTAGTTCTTCCTCGGCATGTAGTAGCCGACGTTCCCCGACGCCCCGGCCGCTGCCGCCCCCGCGCCCCCCGCGCCCCCGAGCGCCGCCGCTATCTCCCCGGCAAGCTCCGGGGTCACCCTCTCGTCGGCGTCCACGTTGAGTATCCAGTCGCTGGTGGCCCTCCCTGCGCAGAGGTTCTTCTGGGCCCCGAAGCCGAGCCAGTCGTCTTCAAAGACCCGCGCGCCGAACCTGCGGCATATCTCGACCGTGGAGTCCGTACTCCCGGAATCGGAGACAACGACCTCGTCCGCCCAGGCCACGCTCTCCAGGCAGTCGGCGATCTTCTCTTCCTCGTTCTTGACTATTATGGTTACGGAGACCTTCTCCATGGCAGTCTCGGCTAAGGTACAGGGAAAAGAGACGCGCTCGCCGCGGCCGCGGGGCCGCGTCGGCGGGGCGGAAGGGCCTCCGGCGGGGGTATGGAAAGATCGTGAGGCCCTATCCCCCGGTCTTGACGGCCTCGTCCACGAGAAGCACCGGTATGCCGTCCTTTATGGGGTACCTGAGCCCGCACTTTTCACAGACCAGGCCGTCCCTGTCAGCGCTCAGCTCGATGCCGCCCTTGCACCGGGGACAGGCGAGTATGTTCAAAAGCTCCTTGTCGAGTTCCATGTACAGACCTCCGTAAAGGACCGGGGCGGCCAAAGCCCGCGGGAAGCCCTCCGGGCCCCCCGCCGCCCCCCGGACCATAGTCTTTTCAGGGCCTTATTATAATACAAAAGACCGGCGACGGCCAATAAATTTTCGTGATTAAATAAGCCCTTGTGCGCCCCCGGGCACAGGGCCAGTGCGCGGATTCATCCCGGCGGGACGGATGGCGGGCGGCGGCCCTTCTGAGGTCGGCTCAGCCCCGGTCGAGGCCCTCGCTGAGCTCCTCGGCCTCGGAGATGGGCAGCTCCTTCGACCCGCCCATCCTCACGTACTCGATACCGCCGAGGACGCTCACGCCGACCATGAGGGCGAACCACACCAGAGAGAGGGTGAGGGCCTGTTCCTTCGTGGCCCCCACGAGGGTGAAGAGGTATACCATGACGCCTTCCCTCAGGCCGAGACCGGCAAGCGAGATAGGCACCATGGAGACGACCGTGGCAAGGGGGATGAAGAGGAAGTAATAGCCGAGGCCGACCTCTATCCCCATGCCCCGGCCGATGATGGCGTACCCGAGCATGACGCCCAACTGCACCACCATGGAGCAGCCGAAGATCACCACGAGGATGTCCCTGTGGCCCTTATAGCCCATGAGCACCTTGTAGGTGCTGTCTATCTTCTTGTTTATGCCGTAGAGGTGTATCTTGCCGAGCAGGCTCATGACCCAGCTGTGGAGCGGGCCCACCCAGATGACGAGGCTCAGGCCGACGAAGGCCGCTATGAGGAGCACGAAGACCCCGGCGAGCCCGGCCCCCCTGAGCAGAGGATAACCCACGATGACCGCAACAGTGGTTATGACCATCATGGCTGTGAACCCGGAATACCTGTCGAGGAAGATGGAGGCTAAAGATACGTCGCCCCGCTTCGAGGACTTGTAGAGGTAGTAGCCCTTTATGACGTCGCCGCCGACCATGGTGGGCAGAAAGTTGTTGAAGAACATGCCGACGAGGTATATGGACAGGAGCCTGGTGTAGGGGACGCACATGTCCTTTTTGAGGATGGTCTGCCACCGGTAGCTCGATATGGCCTGGGTGCCGAAGATTATGACGGCGCCGGCCACGATGGCCGATAAGGGCACGGACTTGACCGTCCCCCAGAAGAGCTCCAGGTCGATGCTGCGGAAGAGGACGAAGAGTATGACCCCGGATATGCAGACCTTAAGGAGCGTTGACAGTACGTTTTTCATTTCTCCTGCCTAATACCTTCCTGACGGTAAATATGGGTTTGTCCTGTGACTCGTGGTAGACGCGGGCGAGCATCTCGCCGAGGAGCCCCATGATAACGAGCTGGACCCCCAGGATCAGGAGCAGCACGCCGAGCATCAGGAGCGGACGGCCGCCGATGTTGTGGCCCAGGACGAGCTTGTCGAAGCTCAGGTAGAGGGATATGAGAAAGCCGGCGAAGCCGAGGGCGAGCCCGAGGGGCCCGAAGGCGTGGATGGGCCTGGTGGAAAAGCTCTGTAGGAACCGGACGGTGATGAGGTCCAGGAGGACCCGGACGGTCCTGGATATGCCGTACTTGGAGCGGCCGAACCTCCTCGGGTGATGGGTCGTCTCCACCTCGGATATCTCCGCGCCCACCCAGCTCGCCATGGCCGGGATGAAGCGGTGCATCTCGCCGTAGAGCTTCACGTTCTTTATGACCTCTTTGCGGTAGGCCTTGAGCGTACAGCCGTAATCGTGAAGGTAGACGCCGGTGACGCGCGATATGAGCCAGTTGGCCAGCCTGGAGGGGAGCTTCCTGGAGAGGAACTTGTCCTGGCGGTTCTTCCTCCATCCGCTTACGACGTCGCAGTCCTCGATCCTCTCAAGGAGCAGCGGGATGTCCTTGGGGTCGTTCTGCATGTCGGCGTCCATGGTGATTATGACGTCGCCCTCGGCGTACTCGAAACCGGCCGCCATGGCCGCCGTCTGGCCGAAGTTGCGCCTGAAGGAGACCACCACCACGTGCTCGTCCGCTCCCTGTATCCCCTCGAGCACCCCCATGGAGCCGTCGCGGCTGCCGTCGTCGACGAAGACTATCTCGTAGCGGCGCCCAGTCCCGTCGAGGACCTCCTTGAGGGACTCGTAGAGGTGCGGAAGGCTCTCCTGCTCATCGTAGACCGGTATCACAACCGAGACGGACTCTTTCAACAATACCTCCCGAGTTTTCTGCCACCCCGCCCCACGGCGGAATATATCTATAACGGCCCTTCGCCCCGCCTACTTGAGGGCGCGGCCCCGTGCGGTCAGTACCGCGTCCGGGCGTCTTCGGGGCCTCTCATGCCCTTGAAGCCGTAACACTTGAACACCGAAAAGTCCTTGAGGTACCGCGAGCCCATGTAGAGCCTTTCAAGCACCTTCTCGCAGCGGTCGAAGGCCTCCTCGACGGCCGCGTCGAGCTCCACGTCCCCGCCTCTGACGTACAGGGCGCTGCCGCCCTTGAGCCCCTCGAAACCGGGCCAGAGGTCGTACTGGTTCATCCTCCTCGCCGCGGTGGGCACGTTATAGGTCACCGGGTTCCCCTCCACGTAAAAGGCGAGCTCGCTGGAGATCTGGTACGTGTCGCTTATTATAAATGTCTGGCCGCTTTTGTCCATATCTTCTTTCAGGGCGCTCACCTTGGCCCCGAGGTCGGCCCAGCCGGTGACCCTGTTGAAGGGGGGGCCGTCAAGGACCCCTTCCACCCCGGCCCTCTCGACGAGCCAGGGGAAGTAGGCGAGAAAGCTCATCACGCCCCCCATGAGTATGGCCGCCACGGCAAGACCGGCAAGGAGCCTCCTGCCCGACGGCCTCACGGCCCTCCGGTAGGCCTCGGAGAAGGCCCAGACGGCCGCCGGAAAGGCGGTGACGTAGGCCGCGATCGCCCAGTTCGCCTGAACCTTGCCGTGAAGGCCCTTGAGGAGGAAGAGGGCAAAGACGGGGGCCGAGGTGAAAAAGGCCAGGAGCGGCCCGCTCTCACGCCGCCTCAGCCCGGCGCCGGCGGCCCGGGCCGCCCCGTAGACCACGCCCGCGAATACGAGGGGGGTGAGTATCCCGGCCTGGGAGCCCACGAACTCCGCCGCCCCGGCGAGCGAGAAGGCGGCGTCCGCCAGGTGGGTCTGCCCCATGGTGTGCCTGAAGGTCACCCAGCCGTTGGCGTAGTTCCAGATGAGCACCGGGGAGGCGACGACGAGGCTCGCCAGGGCGCCGACATAGGGCTCGGTCCTTGCAAGCCAGAACCTGTCCCTCGGGGAGAAGAAGACGAAGAGCAGGAGGCACGGCCACAGAAGCACCATGGTGTATTTGCCGAGAAAACCCGCGCCCACCAGGAGCCCCGCCGCGTACCACCACCTCCCGCCCCTGCGGGTGAACCGCCCGCCATCGTCGAGGGCCTTTTTCACGCAGACCACGGTGTAGACCCAGAAAAAGACCAGGAGCACGTCCGTGGTCATGAGTATCGAGCCTATGGCGAATATCGGCGTTACGTTCGCCACCACGGCGGAATAGAACCCCACCCTCGGGTCGTCGAAGAGCATGCGGCCGGCGAGGAATATGCCGTAGGAGGCGAGCGCCGAGAAGACCACGGAGCCGAACCTCACGCCGAGGTCCGTGGCCCCGAGCAGCTTCGTGAAGAAGGCTATGACATAGGCGACGAGCGGCCCCTTGGAGTAGTAGCTCCAGTCGAGCCGCCTCGACCACTCCCAGTAGTGGGCCTCGTCCGGGGAGAGGTCGAAGGGCGTAAGGTAGATGTAGAATATGCGGAAGACCGCCAGTGCCGCGATGAATATTATTGCCGATCTCTTGTAATCCAATTCGCCTCTTCCTGCCTCCCGAGCTGTCTATGTGCCGTCCCCGGCCGGCCCTTGCCCCCTCAGCCGCCGTCCGAGACGGGCGTCCGCCGCGGTGACGGCCAGGGCTATGACGACCCCGAGTCCCGCCCCGGCCACCACGTCCACGGGGTAGTGCACGCCGACGTAGACCCTCGAGTAGGCGACGATGACGGCCAGCGAGAGGAACGCCGGGGCGGCCTTTCTGTAGCGCAGGGAGAGCACCACCATTGACGCGAAGATGTTCGTGGCGTGTCCCGAGGGGAAGCTGAAGGCCCCGCCGCACCCGGTAAGGAGCCTTATTCCCTCAAGCTCGTGGCAGGGCCTGACCCTGGCGAAGGTCTTTTTTACCAGCGAGGCGGTGAGGTCCCCGGTCACGACGGCGAGCACGATAAGGACGATGGTCCACCTGCCCTTGCCGCGGCCGAAGAGGGCGAGGCCGACCACCGACAGCGCGATGACGACGGTGAAGTTGTCGATGTCGGTCACGAAGGGCATGACGAGGTCGAATACCGGGTTCGCCATGCCGGTGTTTACGAGGCGCAGGAGCCAGGTATCGAAGCCCATTATGGAGTCCATCGGGAAAACCCCGACCCGTTCATCTTCTCGAAGCCCCCTTTCACGCGGGTGTACGGCGCATCCGCTCCATCGCGCCCTCCACGCAGGCGAGGACCTCTTCGACGGTAATCTCGTCCATGCACCGCGGCTCGGGGCACTCCTTGCGGAAGCAGGGGCTGCATTCGAGGTCTTTTCTGAGGACCCTGTGCCCCTTGCCGTAGGGCCCAGTCCTCCAGGGGGCGGTGGGCCCGAAGAGGGCTATCACGTGCGCCCCGGCGGCCGCCGCTATGTGCATGGGCCCGGAGTCCACCGTGACGACGAAGGCGGCCATCTGCATGAGGGCGGCAAGCTCCCTTAAGTCCGTCCTGCCGGTCAGGTTCACCGCGCGCGCCGCGCACCCGCCCATGCGGGACCTTATGGACTCGCACCTGCCGTGATCCGACGCCCCTCCCACGAGCACCACCCCGAGCGCCCCGTTCCTTTCGAGCACCCTGCGCGCAAGGTCGGCGAACTTCTCCGGCGCCCAGAGCTTAGTTGTCCAGCGGGCCTGAGTGGCGAGGACGAAAAAGGGGGTCTTCCCGTCCACTCCGCCTGCGGCGAGCTTTCCGGCCACACTCCTTCTCGCGACCCCCGAGGGGTCCACCAGCGGCAGGGGCTCTTCGGCCTCCAGCTCCGCGCCCCCGGAGTGGCGCGCCAGGTCCAGGTACCTGTCCACGGCGTGTACGTCCGGGTCATAGGGCGGGAGCTTCTCGTTTAGAAAGACATGGCTCAGTTCCCTGGCGTTGGAAAAGCCGACCCTGCGCTTGCCCCCGGTGAGCATGACCCAGATGCCGCTCTTCAGGAGCCCCTGGAAGTCGAGCACCATGTCGTAGTCCCGGGACGCGAGGAGCCGCGCCATCCTGAGGTTGCCGCCGATGCCCCTCTTCCAGCCCCTCTTCTCGACGACATAGACGTTGTCTATGTCGGGCCTGTCCATCAGGATGGAGCTCGCCGGCTCCTCCACGAGCCAGTCTATCTCGGCGCGCACCCCGCTCGCCTCG
>JBHHVK010000022.1:0-16543 GCA_046754205.1 Thermodesulfobacteriota bacterium | reverse complement strand
GAGAGAGGCTGTGCCGTTATTCCGGTTCCTTATAACGTCATAGTTGCCCGCCGAGCCGATATACCGGATAATAGATACTCCTACGCCGAGCCCCTCAAAAGTGACATCGCTCGGCACATCGAGGGCAAAGGCGTCGGCACCCTGCTGCTTCACCCCATAGGTTCCTCTTGGGAAAAAGACCGTACCGCCGGAAGTGAGAGAGTCTATGGCGTTTTGTATGGCGACGGTATCATCAGTAGTACCATCTCCCGTGGCCCCGTAGGCTCTTACATCAACCCAGGGATCGGTGACTTTGGTGAGCGACTTGTGGGTGCCGTCGCTGTTGTGCTCGACGATGGCGAGCCGGTTGAGCGTGTCCGTCTTGGCAGGGTGGTTCGCCCCCACCATCAGCTCGTCATATCTGATCCTCAAGTCCGCCATATCCTCTCCTCGCCAGTTTCGTGTTCAGGCCTTGAAAATATAATTCATGGTGCATGGATTCACCCCCCTCTCGGCCCAACCCATTGTTTATACGGACGAAAGCGGCGGAAATTATTCTGCCCGAGGGCCATGGGGACGGACCACGCGCCTTCGGCCGCTCCCGCGCAAGGGTGTGGCGGCCGAGGGGGTAATGAGCTGCGTGAGGCCAAAGGCGGGCCGCTTCTCAAGGTTGGGGGTATCGGACAAGAAGGGGGCGGTAAGGCGGGTCTTCCAGACGTTTGCTCTCCCGGTTATAAAGTCCTCGGCAGAGGGGGGCCGCCTCAGATATTGCCCCTTATGCTTACGCTTGCAAGGCCGTTGTTCCTCTCCTGGCCCGAGACGTTGCCGAAGTTCTTTATGCGCTCGTAAGCGAGGTCGACCTTCAAGTGCCACTCGGCCAGGGCCCTGCCGATGCGTAAATCCATATTCGTACCGGCCTGAAAGTGCCTTTCCCTGAAGGTCTGGGTCGAAAGCCCCCTGTCCTCGTAGTCAAGGTGTATCTTCGCGCCGAGCCTCTTACCCTTCAAGAGTCCCACTTCAAAAAAGAGGTCCCTGCCGCCCCTGCCAACGTGATGGCCGAGGACCCGCCCCTTGTAGGTGTGGTCCAGTCCGTTTACCATGTGCCAGTACCATTCATCGCTTCTGATGTCGGCGTATTCGAGCCTCAGGTCCATGTTCCGGGCCAGGAGGGGCTTGTACACCCCTATGATATAGGCTATCGGCCAGGACGGCAACCACGCCCTCTCGTCCTCGCCAGCTATCTCTCCGTAGATTTCGGCGACCGGGAGCGTGAGCCTTATGTCCACCCCGGCGATGGAGTTGGAGATGTCTTTGAAGCCGGGCTTGTTCTCTCCGAAGAGGGCGTCGAAGAAACGCGCGATGGTAATGCCGCGCCTACCTTCGCCGCCGAGGATGGTCGTTCTCGTAAGGCCTATCTCGAGGTTCCGCTGGGGCTTGAAGTTCACTCTTATGCCTGTGATGTAAGGCTTCGGCACGGCCCGCTGTTCTTCGAGCCTGCTTATGAAGAAATCGAAACGGAAGGGGCCGAGGTGTTTGAGAAACCACGGCAGCAGGACAGGCCGGGGGTTCGTCAGCCTTACCATCTTGAGAGGCTCGGCGTTATTGCTGAGGATCAGCGTGCCGTGGCGCCCCTGGCCCCACCACAGAGGTATCTTGCCCGCCTCCAGGTCTATCCCCAGGGCGCTGAGCTTCAGGTACCCCTTGTGGATGGCCCCCCTGGCCGTACCGTCGACCCTGAACAGCGGGCTTACGAAAAAGGACAGGGGGCCGGCCCTGCCCTCCACGCCGAAGCTTAAGTAGCCGTTTGAGCCTTCCTCCGGCTCGACCCCGTCGTTATTGTATACGAGGCTGTGCTGCAGGACGTTCATACCGGGGGTGGCCGTTTTCTCGCCCTCGAGATAGACGAACTCGATCTCGGGGGACGATATCGGCTTGAGCTGAAAGGCCTCGTCTCCGAGCATCCGTGACAGCTCTTCGTCCACTTCCTCCATGGCCAGGGCCAGGTAGGGGGCCTCCCTGCCGCCGGGCCCGTCATACCGGAGCCCCTCGGCCTCCATGAGCAGACGTCTCGCCTCGCCGACGGTTATCGGCCTCGTGCCGGTGAGGTGGCTGTCGAGGTAGCCGCCGTACTGGAGGTCATCGAACAACGGATAGACGGGGTTATCTATGGGGATGTCCGTGCCCGCGAAGGAGGGTATGGCGGAGAGGAAGAGGCCCGCGATTATCGCGGCCGCTCCCAGGCGGCTTCTAAGATGCAGCAATCGGAACTCCTCAATCGTCGTTGATATGGCCCGCCTTGAGCGCAGGTTCGTTCTGCCTGGGCCGGTTGGCCGCAAATAGACCGCTACCCGGGCATGGCTCGACCGGCCCCAGATGTGCGCCGTGGTCGCCCGGAGGTTCAAATGACGTGAAAACCGTGAATTTTCCTGAAAACTATAAGCTTTTTTCCAAAAAGAGTCAATCCCGCTCTTGGCCCGGCCCCCGGGGAGGGCGTTGGCCGGCCCGCCCCTTCCGATTTTCTGTTGGACAAAATCCCGATCTGTGACAGAATATCGCGGTCGGACAGTAAAAAGGGGACGGGCTTGAGTCAAAGTCACCTGGAGAGGGGTCCATGAACAGAGCTATTCCCTTAATCTTTATGACGGCCTTGTCGATATTCGCCGTCTCCGGACCGTCTCATGCGGAATATTATCTTTCAGCCTATGCCGGCACGGTCCTCTCGGCCGATGCGGATGTCAGGGATAATACCGGCGGGGGGGGGCGGGGGGGGCGGCGGGGGCGCCGGCACGCTCGATTCCGATTCCGGCATGGCCGCTGGCGCAAAGTTCGGCCACTGGTTCACCGGGCGCGGCGCACCCTACCTGGGCGTGGAAGTCGACCTGAATGCGCACTTTCCGGACCTGACCCACATCTCCGGCGCCGGGTGGCAGGCGCAGGACCTGGACGCGGCCATGACCGTATATTCCGGCACCTTGAGCGCCCTCGTGCGCTATCCCGATGGAAACATAAGGCCCTACATCGGGGGAGGGATGGGGGTGTTTCACGCAAACGTAGATGCCGGTGTGGGCAGCGTCAAAGGGCCTTTCGCGGGCGATGAAGACACCCGGTTCGGCCTCCAGCTCCTCGCCGGACTTTACCTCTCCATCGTCCCCAGGGCGTCGATCTTCGCGGAGTACAGGTACGTCTTCGTGAACTTCGAATTCGACGAACCGGGCGCTTTGGGGCTCGATGTGGATTACAGGAGAGCCCAGCTCTACGGAGGCCTCTCCATCAACTTTTAAGGCCCTTTGCAGCGGGAGAGGTTACATGGTCGAAAAACCCGAGAATTACGACTTCGAAGGCATATATACCAGGCGTTATGTAATAGGACAGGCGAAGAAGTTCCTTTTAAGGAAGATAGATGACGAGGAGATCTGCCACTGGCACGACCGCATAAAACTCTTCTGCGACGAGATAGTCGAACGCCTCGACATACCTGAAGACGCGAGTTATCTCGACCTCGGGTGCAATATCGGGACATTCGCCATCGAGCTGGCGTCCCGGGGCAAGCGGGCGACCGGCATGGACCTGAGCAGGGAGGCCCTCGATGCGGCCGAGGCCTTCAGCGATTTTATCGGCCTCGATAACCGGCCCGAATTCGTAGAGGGGGACGTCTCGGACGGGGCGGCGTTCCCGGCGCACTCCTTTAACGTTATCCTGGCCGAAGACATCTTCGAGCACCTGCACGAGGACCTGCTGGAGCGGACCTTCAAGAATTGCGAGCTCTGGCTCAAGCCCGGCGGGTTTCTGGTCTTCCATACGCACCCGACAAAGTACGACTATCTCTTCCATTCGCGCGGGTGGAAGTCCTCCCTGGCCCTCCTGCCGGTCATGGTCTACTCCATGATCCACAGCGAGCGGAAGTTCAAGCGCATGGTCGAACGTTACCATAGGTACGTGATGAACCCCCTGTCGAAATTAAGATACGGCAAGACCCATGAAGAGCGCATACTGCACAACCCCCATTGCAACCTCCTGACCGCCGCCCGCATCGAGGACCTGACCCGGTCCGTCGGGCTCATGCCCCTGGCGACCAAGACCGCCTGCCTTTATAAGCGCGACAGGGAAAAGAAGCGCTCCCGCATCCTCGGGAAGAGGGAATACTACCATCGCAACATCTACGGGATAGCCTGGAAGCCCCTGCCCGGACTGCTTCGATAGGCCGCGGCGGAGGCCGCAGTTCATCTTCGCGGGCCTCCCGCTTTAAAGTCCGGATAAAGAGGCCTGGGTCATGGAAGGGAGCGGCCGCGTTCCGGCCGGGGGTGGAATATGAAAAGGGGCAGGCCCTGAACGGACCGGCCCACTGGTTTTTCTGGCAGCCCCAACGGGAATCGAACCCGTGTTTCCGCCTTGAGAGGGCGGCGTCCTAGGCCTCTAGACGATGGGGCCGGGTGGATGTAATCCGTATAATCTAACCGATACGGCCCCTCTTGTCAATCCCTTTGCTCGGCCCCGCCGCCGGCCTTCGGGCCGAAGGTGTATGTAAGCGGGCTCGGGGACGCGAATATCCCGCGTACCGCCCTGCCGTCGGGGCCGAAGACGACGTAGCTGTACTGGGAGAAGTACTTGATCCTACGCCCGGCGTCGAAGACACGGTCGCCGTCGTCCCCCCCGATGAACAGACAGACGGTCTTTGAGGGGTCATGGGGACTCTTGAACGCCAGCGCCGCCACGTTGTCCTTGCGGCCGTATCTCGCGCCACCCACCGTAAAGCCGGTCCTGCCGACCTTCACCCCGGGGGCTGCCGCCTCCCTCATCATGGAGGCCAGGATGTTCTCGTCCGGCCAGCCGAGGATAAAGAGCGTCATGCCGCCGAGGTAGTCCCTTCTGCCCGGCTCCGCGTCCGTCGTCATGCCGAGGCCGAAGTCCGTCTTGATGAGGTCGCCCACCTTGAAGTACTTCCGGTTGAACCTGCCCCTGTTGGGGAGCACTACGACGCCCTCGGGGTCTGAAAAGCAGCCCCCGAGGGTGGGGGGCATCTCCGAGTCCGAGAGGAGGCGGAATACCTCGCGGCCGGGGTCGACGCTCAGCGAGATGGGGCGGGAGTCCAGGGGGAGGGTAAATGAGGAGTACAGGCCCGAGGCGATTACGTCGCGCCGCAGCTCGCCCCCTTCGGTCTTTACCAGGACCGGGAGCATAAGCCTGTAGGGCTCGCCCCTCTGGCTTATACCGAAGCTCACCGACCAGCCCTCGGGCGTTTCGCTTGCCCTGACCTCGGCGAGCGCCAGCTCGGGCCCACCCGTCCGCCCGAGCCACTGTTCGAAGAACCAGCCGAGGTTCACGCCGGCGGCCTCTTCGAAGTCCTTACGGAGGTCGTCCCAGGATGCCCTCTTGAAGGCCCTGTCGCGGTACAGGCCCCTCAGGGCCTCTTCAAAGGCCTGCGGGCCTATCAACCGCTCGAGCATGTTGAAGAAAAAGAACCCCTTGTTGTAGCCGACCGCCCTCGACCGCGGGGTGGTCGCGTCGGTAAACCCCCTTAGCGTTATATCCTCTCTCCCCCCGGCGTAGTTCCTGTAGCCCCGGAGGTTCCGTACCCTGAACGCGAGGGCCCTGTCCGGGCCCTCGGCCCGGGCGGAGCGGTAGTCCGCGCCGTATGTGGTGAGCGCCTCCACCCAGTTCCCCCCCTCGGGGTCCATGAAGACCGAGTTGCCCCACCAGTTGTGGAGTATCTCGTGCCCCAGGGAGGTATCGGGTATGAAGGGGAGCCGGAGGACCTTCGAGCCGAGAAGGGTAAAGCCGGGCATGCCGTAGCCCGTGGGCAGAAAGTTCTCCACGACGGCGAACTTCCCGTAGGGGTAAGCGCCGTAGGCGGCGGAGTGGAGGTCGAGGTAGGCCTTGGTCTTATCTATGTAAGTCCTCGATAGCTCCGGGTCCTTCTCGAAGAAGTAGGTGTACATGTCGACCTTGCCGTGGCGCTCCTTTTCCACCCAATACCTGCCCGCCACGAGGTCGAGCCCGTCCACCGGCGCGTCCGTCCTCCACCGGCTGGTCCTGAGCACCCCGGAGACGGTCTCGGAATGGAGCTCGCCCTCGGCCACGGTGGTGTAGGCGGCGTCCATGGTCACGGTGAGGTCGAAAAGACCAAGCCCCTCGTCATCCATGGTCGGGTACCAGAGCGACGAGGATAGGAGCAGCACCCCTTCGGGGCCCATCACCCCGTCGTCCAGGTAGGCCACCCCTCTCCGTATCTTCTCCCTCGCAGAGTCTATGCTCGGAAAAGTGCCGTGAAAATGGATTGTTACGGTAATGTTGCCCGCGCGGTGGGGCACGCTCAGGGTAATCTTGCGGGACCTTTCATCCTCCCCTTCCTCGACCACCGGGGCGAGCTCCACTCCGCCCGCCTCCACGCGGTCCACCACAGAGCCCTTCCGCAGGTGGAGGCTCAGGGGCGTTTTTTCACCCGCCCCGGGGGGGGGCTCGAGGGTTATGGCATCTGTGCCCGTCATCGTCCTGGCCGCGATGTCCACGGTGACGAAAATCCTGTGGGAGAGGGCCCTCCACGTCCCGTCGGCCTCCGCCCGGCAGGGCGCGCGGAAAAGGACGGCCAGCAGGACCACCGCGGCCGCCGCGGCCGCCGCGGCGATTCTTACGGGTCTTCCCGTGGAGGGTATCCGGACGATGGGCTTTGCCATGGACCTATAAATATCACAAATCACCGCGCCCGGTCTACCCTGTATGGACGCGCCGCGCGGCAGGTTAACGCGGTTTAAGAAAATAATAACCGGAAAACAATTCGCCTCTAACCGTCTTTTAATCTATTTTTTCTATAATGGTATTGAAAATCAGGACAATTCTTTGGACCGGCCGGCGGCTTAAACCGGCAGCTCGATGAACAGGAGGGCGAGATGGCCAGAAAGATGGACTTCATGGAGCTTATCACCTTCTGGGAGTCCCAGGTCGAAGCCGACCGCGCCTCGGGCCGGCCTCGCCGGAGGCGGTCCGGCTACCCCCTTGAGGAAGGGGTCTTCTTCATGGTGGACGACTCCTACCTCCTTCAGCTCTCGGATAATATCTCCGAGTCTTAGCGGTCACGCCGCCGAACCGTCTCTTCCCCTCGCCCGGCCCTTCGGGCCGGGCCCTATCCTCCATAAAACCGCGTTGTCCTCGCCTCCTCCGACCCGGCTCCGGCCGGGTTCTTCCTGTCCGCTCCGTCACCTCACGCCCGGCTTGCCATCGCTCCATTTTTTTCAACAAAACCGGTTGCGCAGGATAAATTGTTGGTGTATATTAGAATATCTCCATTATATCAATTATATCCATCGGGTTTCCCCAGGCATTTTATGGATGCGGAGGACGTTTGCCGTGCTTAAGACCGAGTGCCCTTATTGCAAATCATGGGTCTATTCCCCCCTGTTGACGGATGTTGAAGAGACCGTCTGTCCGGACTGCGGCAAGACGCTCCCGGTCCAGGACGTCTTCGTCTCGGCCGGGCCTTACGCCATATACAGGGATGTCCTACTGAAGAACATACACAAGTACACGAGGCTCCTTGTGGAGGCGAAAAAGGAGCTCGCCGATGTGGAAAGGCTCATCGGCACGGGAGAGAACCCGGCGGCCTACAGGGAGACCTCCAAGACCGTAAGGAAGTTCATAAACGACATCGAGGAGCTGCTTGCCGGGTGCAGGGAAGGCCTCAGGATAACGCCCGAAAACATCACCGTTACGTACATATTCGACGATACCGAGCGTACCGGAAAACTCGTCAACATCAGCACCACCGGCATGTGTCTGAACGTGGGCGAGGACGCCGGGGTTCACAGGAGCGGGAAGACCCTGAGCCTCTGTATAAAGGACGAAGACAAGCCCATGACCATAGAGCTCACAGGAGAGATCGTCTGGGTGGCAGAGCACGGGAACATGGGGGTCAAGTTCTCGGAGATGGACAAGAACAGGAGAGAGGACCTCTGGAACTTCATAGTGGATAAGAACAAATCCTCACGCTGAGGGACCTGCGCGGAAAGGCGTACGTTCCGGACGCCGCATAATCGAAAGGCGCGGCGTGTACACCCGCCGCGCCTCTTTTTCGTCATCCCTCCGCCCTGTCGCCGGACGGACGGTCTCCGTCGTCAGCTTCTTCCTGCATCAGCTCGTACTCTTCAAAGAAGATGTTCTCCTCATTCAGTATCCGGTTCCTGACGGTCGCCATGAGGATCTTGAGGTCTCCCTCGAACTCCAGTCCGGAGCCGCCCGAAGCGTATTTTTCGAAGAACTCGTCGGCGAAGTGCGTGATCGCCTCCATGTCCCTCGGGGCCGTTTCAAGGAGCCTCTGCAGCTCCTTCCTGTGCGCCGCCTTCTTCTTGAACGCCGGGTACAGGAACTCGTCCTCCTTCTTGAGGTGCTCGATCAGGTCGGACTTCATTTTCCGTAAGACCTTCTGCGCCTCCTCCCCGCCTATGCCGAGCCTGACGATTTCGTTCAGCATATCGAGGATATGAGCGTGCTCCTTTTTCAGTTCTTCAATAAATGCCGCCATTCGGCTGCTCCTTGATCCGGCGGTCCCGGGGTGCGGGGGGCGCTTCACTCAATCGACGAGAATATCCCGGACCGGCAAGGCCAAAGGGAAGGTCATGAAAGATTAAGCGAAACCTCTGGAAGAGGGCAAAGGAAAACCACCGCAACTTGTTGAAAAAACAGGAAAAAATGGCTGGGGGACTAGGATTCGAACCTAGGTTCACGGAGTCAGAGTCCGTTGTCCTGCCGCTAGACGATCCCCCACCAGGTATGTATGCAAGTAGTTGATTAATAGAGGGTTTAATTACTCTATAAAAAAAACCCGGCGCAAGTCAAGGAAAATCTATTGACTGTTGACAGGGGCAATTTATTTCTTGTATACTTTCAAGTCTTTATATTACTATATTCTCCATGAAGATCGTCATCGACGATATCCCCGCCGATGGCCTTCACCTCGAGCTCTCCGAAGAGGGGGGCGTATTCGAGGCGATGGCGGGGGAACTGGACTTCTCCTTTGAAGGTCCGGTCAGGGCCGTGCTGGACGTTACTACCACCGAGGGCAACGTACTCGTGCGCGGCCACATGAAGGCGGCCCTGGGGCTCGTCTGCAGCAGGTGCATCCGGGACTTCACCCGGGAGATAGACACGGACTTCCACCTCTTCTTCGTCCGCGGCCGGGCCAGTGCCCGTGACGTAGAGCTGACAGGGGCGGACATGGACGTCAACTACCTCGACGCCCCCGAGCTCGACACCACCGAGGTGCTCCTCTCCCAGCTCGCCATCGAGGCCCCGATGCAGCCGCTCTGCGACGCCGGCTGCAAGGGTCTATGCCCCAGGTGCGGGGCGGATCTCAACAAGGGGGGGTGCGCCTGCCCGAGCGAGGAGAGCGTGGACTCGAGGTTCGCCGTCCTCAAGGACTTCAAGGCCGGAAAAGGGGGCTGACCGGGGCCGGGGGGGCCGTGGGGGCCGTGGGGGGGCGAGGGTGGATAATAAGTACGGGCGGGCCGGGGGCGCCGTGTGCGAGGGGTCTGAAGGGGCCCGGGGCGCCCGTAGAGTTTGTTTTTTAGCGATATAATCCGCGATCATCGTCTTTGAGCGCGTCGTGACGGAGAGGCGCGCCGTTAACTTCAACCGCAAGAGAGGATCAGAAGATGCCGAATCCCAAGAAGAGACATTCCAGGTGCAAGCGTGGCCAGAGAAGGAGCCACGACGCCCTCGCAAGGCCCGCCTTTTCCACGTGCCCGCAGTGCGGGGAACCGAAGAGGCCTCACCATGTATGCCCCCACTGCGGCTCGTACAAGGGGAGGACCGTCCTGAAGCAGGACGAAGAGTCCGCCTGACGGCCCCTCCGGCGAGTCCATCCGCTGCCGGCCTTTCATGGCCGGTACGCACGCCCTTTAATCGTCCTCCGGGCGGCAGGTTCAGGCCCGGGCGGGCAGGAGTTTCCTCTTAGATGACTGTAAGGATTGCATTAGACGCGATGGGCGGCGACCACGCCCCCGCCGCCGTGGTCGGAGGGGCCGTACAGGCCGCCAGGGAGACCGGCGTCTCCATCCTGCTCGTGGGCGACCGCGAAAAGGTGAGCGCAGAGCTGGCGAAGCACTCCACCGGAGGGCTCGACATAACCGTGCACCACGCCTCCGAGGTGGTGGACATGGACGAGTCTCCGGCGCAGGCGATAAGAAAGAAGAAGGACTCGTCGCTCCGGGTCTGCTTCGAGCTCGTTAAGCATGGCGAGGCCGGGGCCGTGGTCACCGCGGGCAACTCCGGGGCGGCCATGGCCGCCGGGATGTTCATCTTCAAGAGGCTCAAGGCGGTCGACCGACCCGCCATAGCGGTGAGCGTGCCGACCGTAAAAGAGCCCGCCGTCATACTCGACGTCGGGGGCAACGTGGACTGCAAGCCCTCCAACCTGGTCCAGTTCGCCATAATGGGAGGAGTATACGCCAGGTACGCCCTCGGCCACGGCTACCCGAGGGTGGGGCTCCTTTCAAACGGCGAGGAGGAGGGCAAGGGCAACGAACTCACCCGCGACACCCACGTCCTTCTCAAGAAGACATCCCTCAATTACATAGGCTACGTCGAGGGCAGGGACATCTACCAGGGGGACGTGGACGTAATAATAACCGACGGGTTCGTGGGCAACGTGGTCCTGAAGCTCTCCGAGGGCCTGGTCGAGGCGGTAACGACGATGCTCAAAAACGAGATAAAGGCCACCCTGCCCTCCAAGGTGGGCTACATGCTCAGCAGAGGGGCCTTCGACAAGCTCAAGAAGAAGATAGACTACGCGGAGTACGGCGGGGCCCCGCTTCTCGGCATCGGAGGGATCTGTATCATCAGCCACGGCAGAAGCTGCCCCAAGGCAGTGAAGAACGCCGTCAAGAGGGCCACGGAGTTCAGCAGGGGGAGGGTGAACGCGCACCTTGCCGAGGAGCTGGAGAAGAACCGCGATATAGCCAACCCTTCGGTCCGCGCCCCCAAGGACGCGGCATCGGGTCAGTAAGGGCGGGGGGCCTTGAAGGGATTGAAAAGCAGGATAATCGGGACCGGGTCCTACGCCCCGGACAAGGTGATAACGAACCACGACCTCGAGGGGATGGTAGAGACCTCGGACGAGTGGATCCGCTCGCGCACGGGCATAAGGGAGAGGCGGGTGGCCGTGGACGAGGGCGCCTCGGAGATGGCCTCCAAGGCGGCCCGGCGGGCGCTCAAGGCCGCGGGCCTGTCTGCCAGGGACATAGACCTGGTGGTCGTAGGCACGGTCACCCCTGACATGGCCTTCCCCTCGACGGCCTGCTTCGTACAGTCCCGGCTGGGGATAAGGAGCGGGGTCCCGGCCTTCGACGTCGCCGCGGCCTGTTCGGGGTTTCTCTACGCCATCGACGTGGCGGACAGGTACGTGCGAACCGGGGCGGCCGCGAGGGCCCTCGTCGTCGGGGTGGACAAGTTCAGCGAGCTCATCGACTGGACCGACCGCACGACCTGCGTCCTCTTCGGTGACGGCGCCGGGGCCGTCGTCCTTTCGGCCGAGAAGGGGGGCCGGGGGGGGCGGGGGGGGCGGGGGGGGCGGGGGATACTCTCCAGCCACATCCATTCGGACGGGCGCAAGTGGGATATGCTCTACACCAAGGGCACGTGTCTGCGGAGCCCCTTCGAGAAGGAGTCCGACTGCGACCCCTTTCTCAAGATGCATGGCAACGACACCTTCAAGGTCGCGGTGCGCACGATGGAGGCGGCCGTGCGGGAGGCCCTCGACAGTAACGGACTCGGGACCGAGGACGTCGGGCTGCTCATCCCCCACCAGGCCAACGAGAGGATTATAAACGCGACGAGGGAGCGCCTCAAGCTCCCCGAGGACCGAGTCTACACCAACCTCGACAGGTACGGGAACACATCGGCAGGCTCCATCCCGCTGGCCCTCGACGAGGCCGTATGCGCCGGGAGGGTAGCCGACGGGGACATCCTGATCTTCGTCGCCTTCGGGGGGGGGCTCACCTGGGCCTCCACCGCCGTGAGGTGGTAGGCGGGCCGGAGGGGGCCCTTTCCGACTCTTGGGCCCGGCAGGCGTCCACCGGGGCCTGGAAACCTTTACGCGAGCGAGGCGGACTGAACCTGAGATGAAAAAGACAGCCTTTTTATTCCCCGGCCAGGGGTCGCAGTACATCGGCATGGGCAGCTCCTTCCACGAGGCCCACCAGACCGCGAGAAGGACATACGAGGAGGCTTCGGCGGTGCTGGGCTACGACCTGGCCGAGCTCTCCTTCTGCGGCCCGCAGCAGAGGCTCGACAAGACGGAGTTCACCCAGCCGGCGCTCCTTGCCGCGAGCGTGGCCACGCTCAGGGTCATAAGGGAGACATTCGACGTAACCCCTGCGTTCCTTGCCGGGCACAGCCTCGGCGAGTACACGGCCCTGGTGGCCGCCGGGGCCCTGGACTTTACGGACGCCGTCGCCCTGGTCCGGTTGAGGGGCAGGTTCATGGAGGAGAGCGCGTCCGGCGGCAAGGGCAAGATGTGCGCCATAATCGGCCTCGACCTCGAAACCGTCTCGGCCATCTGCGACTCCGCCACCATCAACACCGCAGAGGTCGTCCCCGCCAACATAAACAGTCCGCAGCAGATAGTCATCTCCGGCCACGCCGCGGCCGTGGACATAGCAATGGGGCTCGCCAAGGACCGGGGGGCCAAGATGCTCGTGCCCCTGCACGTAAGCGTCCCCTCCCACTGCGCCCTTATGGCCGGTGCAGCCGAAAGGCTCGAGAAGGTGCTCGCCAAGGTGGACTTCGGCCCCTTCTCCACACCGGTGGTAACCAACGTGGAGGCAGAGCCCACCACCGACCCAGGGGAGGTTCCCGGGCTCCTGGTCCGTCAACTCACGAGCCCCGTGCGCTGGGTCGATACGGTCATGAAGATGAAGTCCGAGGGGGTGACCGACGTGGTGGAGATAGGCCCGGGCAAGGTCCTCTCCGGCCTTACGAAGAGGACGGAGAGGGGTATCTCCACCATGAACATCGACACCGTCGAGGACCTCGAAAAGATAAAAGAGCTTCTTTAAAGGACGGCCCCCCGAGCGGGGCCGCGGAAGTTGAAAGAATCCAAGGAGGAAAGGATGCAGCTTGCTGACAAGGTGGCTATCGTTACGGGGGGTGGGCAGGGCATTGGCAAGGCCATAGCGCTAAAGCTCGCTTCCTACGGAGCTGACGTGGCCGTGGTGGACGTGGGACTCGAGGGCGCGGAGCAGACCGCCGGAGAGATAACCAACATGGGAAGGCGCGCCATGGCCATACAGGTCGACGTTACGAGCTCCAAGGAGACGGAGGAGATGGCCTCCAGTGTCATCAAGCACTTCGACGGCCTGCACATACTCGTGAACAACGCCGGCATCACGAGGGACGCCCTCCTTATGAGGCTCAAGGAGGAGGACTGGGACGCCGTCATCAACGTGAACCTCAAGGGCCCCTTCAACTGCACCAAGGCCGTGGCCAAGTTCCTCTCCAAGCAGCGCTGGGGGAGGATCGTGAACGTGGCCAGCGTTGTGGGGCTCGCGGGAAACCCGGGCCAGGCTAACTACTCGGCCTCCAAGGCGGGCCTCGTCGGGTTCACCAAGACGGTTGCAAGGGAGCTCGCCACGAGGAACGTCACCTGCAACGCCGTGGCCCCCGGATACATAGAGACGGCCATGACCGAGAAGCTGTCGGCCGACATAAAGGGCGAGCTGATGAAGAGCATCCCCATGGGCAGGCTCGGCGGACCCAATGACGTGGCCATGGGCGTGCTCTTCCTCGCCTCCAACGCTGCGAGCTACATAACCGGACAGGTCCTCAGCATAAACGGCGGGATGTACATGTAGCGCCCGATTCCCGTCCATCCACGGCCACAGCCGGCCGTCTTAGCGGGCTCGGGATGTGACTTTAAAAATTGACAACCGGGCGCTATGGTGTTATAGAACAGTTTGTTTTTTTCGCAGGACTTTAACTTAATCAGGAGGTAATCCAGATGTCGTCAATAGAAAACAAGGTCAAGAAGATCATCATAGATCAGCTCGACGTGACCGAGGAGGAGGTCACCTCAGGGGCGTCTTTCGTCGACGACCTCGGGGCTGACTCCCTCGACACCGTGGAGATGGTGATGGCCTTCGAGGAGGAGTTCAACATAGAGATACCGGACGAGGACGCCGAGAAGATCCGCACCGTCCAGGACGCCATGGAGTACATATCCAAGAAGAGCGGTAAGTAAGGACGGCCGTCCGCTCTCTGCCCTTCTGATTCGTCATTCGGCATAAGCCCTGCAGCCGGTATCCGCCGAGGCAATCCCTTGAGCGGGCCGGGCTTCAGGGCTTTTGCTATATGTGCGCCGTTGTTGTATAATGTAATCTGGCTCCGGCGGGGCGATCCCTACGGGGCCGGGCAACGACACATTTCAACCTTAACGGAAAATCCAGGACAAGATGAGAAGAGTAGCAGTGACGGGTCTCGGCATCACCTGCCCGCTCGGGACGGGGCTACAGAAGTGCTGGGACGCGGCCATATCAGGGACCCCGGGGATAAGGGAGATAACGAGGTTCGACCCCGAGGGCTTTCCGGTGCGCATCGCCGGAGAGGTCCCGGACTTCGAGCCGCTGGACTTCATAGAGAAAAAAGAGATAAAGAAGATGGACCTCTTCATCCAGTACGCCATGGCCGCAGGACTCATGGCCGTGGAGGACTCCGGGCTGGAGATTACCGAAGAGAACTCCGAGAGGGTGGGGGTCTACATAGGCGCCGGGATAGGGGGGCTCCCCGCCATCGAGAAGTGGTACGACGTACTGAAGGAGAAGGGCCCCGAGAGGATAACGCCCTTTTTCATCCCCATGGTCATAATAAACCTCGCCTCGGGCCAGGTCTCCATAAGGATAGGGGCCAGGGGGCCCAACTCCTGCGCCGTTACGGCCTGCGCCACGGGGACCCACTCCATAGGCGACGCCGCCAGGCTCATACAGACAGGGGAGGCCGACGCCATGGTGGCCGGCGGGACCGAGTCTACGATAACGCCGCTCTGCGTCGGCGGCTTCAACGCCATGAAGGCGCTCAGCACCCGCAATGACGACCCCGCCGCCGCATCCCGCCCCTTTGACAGGGATCGCGACGGTTTCGTCATAGGGGAGGGCTCCGGGGTGGTTGTCCTCGAGGAGATGGAGTCCGCCAAAAAGCGCGGCGCGAGGATCTACGCCGAGGTCTGCGGCTACGGGATGAACTCGGACGCCCACCACATGACGACGCCGGCCCCGGACGGCGCGGGCGCCGCCCGGTGCATGGAGCTCGCCCTCAAGGCCTCCGGCACGAACGCGGACGAGGTGGACTACATAAACGCCCACGGGACGAGCACGTACTATAACGACCTCTACGAGACCCAGGCCATAAAGGCGGTCTTCGGCGACCACGCCGGAAAGCTCGCCGTAAGCTCCACCAAGGGCATGACCGGCCATCTCCTCGGCGCCGCCGGCGGCATAGAGGCGGTCTTCACGGCCCTCTCCCTCTACGAGGGCGTCATGCCCCCGACGATAAACTACACCACGCCGGACCCGGAATGCGACCTCGACTACGTGCCGAACACGACGCGCGAGGGGAGGATCCGGGCGGCGCTTTCGAACTCTTTCGGTTTCGGCGGCACAAACGGCGTGCTTCTCTTCAAGAGGTTCGAGGACTGAGGGAAATGAACAAACTGAGGGGCACGATAGCCATAGCGAGCGACCACGCCGGCCGCGAGATAAAGGACGAGATAAAGTACTACCTCGAAGAGGCGGGCGTGGAGGTCATCGACATGGGAGTTAACAGCGACAAGTCCGTGGATTACCCGGACTACGGCATGCCCGTGGCGGAGAAGGTCTCCAGGGGGCAGGTGCCCGCCGGGGTGCTCGTCTGCGGCACGGGCATAGGCATGAGCATCCTGGCGAACAAGTACAGGGGGGTGAGGGCGGCCCTTGTAAACGACATCTACACCGCCCGCATGGCCCGCGAGCACAACGACGCCAACATCCTCGTCATAGGCGGCCGCGTGGTCGGCAAGGGGCTCGCTCGCGAGATAGTCAGGACCTGGCTCGAAACCGGCTTCGAGGGCGGACGCCACCAGAGGCGGCTCGACAAGATAGCGGAGATAGAGGCCAAGGACCGTTAGTCTTTTCAATATTTCAACAGGGACGAATTACCAGAGGGAGGCGGTAGTCGAGATGTCAGGTTTAAAGGGCTTCGACCCCGAGCTTTTTGAGGCGATAAGGCTTGAGACAGAGCGCCAGGAGTACAAGCTCGAGCTGATAGCGAGCGAGAACCTCGTAAGCGAGGAGGTCCTCGAGGCACAGGGCTCGCTGTTGACGAACAAGTACGCCGAGGGCTATCCGGGAAAACGCTACTACGGCGGGTGCGAGTTCGTGGACATCGGCGAAAGGCTCGCCATAGATAGGGCCAAAAAACTCTTCGGATGCGACCACGTAAACGTCCAGCCCCACTCGGGCTCACAGGCGAACATGGCGGTCTACATGTCCGTGTTGAAGCCCGGCGACACGATAATGGGCATGAACCTCTCCCACGGCGGCCACCTCAC
>JBHHVK010000021.1:0-16795 GCA_046754205.1 Thermodesulfobacteriota bacterium | reverse complement strand
GGGTGCTGCCGCTCGTGGTCAACGGCGCCACCAGGTTCGCCCGCATCCTCGAGGGCACGGCCAAGGTATACCGGGCGACCCTGAAGCTCGGCGAGGAGACCGACACCCTCGACTCGGAAGGCCGGGTAACGGAGACCAGGGACCCCTCCGGCCTTTCCGCCGCGGAGATAAACGCCGCCTTCGCCGCCTTTGTGGGGACGATATCCCAGATACCCCCCATGTACTCCTCGGTCAAGCGCGGCGGCGTGCCCCTGTACAAGCTCGCCCGCAAGGGGATGGTCGTCGAGCGCGAGCCCAAGGAGGTCGAGATAGCGAGCATCGACGTCCTGAGTGTAGCCCTGCCTCTGGTGGAGTTCAGGCTCGCCTGTTCGAGGGGGACGTACGTGCGCACCCTCTGCAGCGACATGGGCCGCCGTCTCGGCTGCGGGGCGCACATGGTGGGGCTCCGAAGGGAGGCGTCAGGGGCGTTCACCCTCGACCAGGCCCTGTCGCCGGAATCCGGCGCAGACCTCCTCGAGGGGGCCGTGATACCTCTCGGGGTTGCCCTCGGGCGCGCCCTCGACAGGATGAAAGCTTTCGATGTCAGCGCCGCCGCGGCCGTGGGCCTCAAGAACGCGGCGACCGTAACGGTACGGGGCGAGCACGCCTTTTTTGCTTCTCTTAAGCACAAAGAGATGGTAAGATTCGTGAGTTGCGGCAGCCTCGCCGCCGTCGCAGAATTTGTAGAGCACGGAGAAGAGCCCTCCACGGGGGTCTTCTCCGTGGCAAAGGTCTTTAAGGAAGGAACTTCCGCCGCGGATGCACTGCGGATAGGGCACAACCTGTTGGATTTAAGGAGGTGAAACGGAGATGCTGGCGTCTGAGAAAAAGCGCGAGATAATCGAGAAGTACAAGCGCAAGGATGGGGATACCGGCTCGCCGGAGGTACAGATCGCGCTTTTGAGCGAGAGGATAAATTCCCTCGGCGAGCATTTCAAGGCCCACAAGGGGGACCACCACTCCAGAAGGGGGCTCCTCAAGATGGTCGGCCGCAGAAGGAGGCTCCTTGACTACGTCAAGGGCAAGGACCTCGACCGTTACAAGGCGATCATCAAGAGCCTCGGCCTGAGAAGATAGCGCCCCGGCAGCGGCCGGCTCGCTGGGAGGAAGGGGGGGCGGCGTGGGCCTGCGGGCCTGAGCGGTCCGCTACCGCCGCCGCCACGTGCGGCGATGCCGCCGAGGCCATCGACAGCCACGCCTTCATGGAGAGTCAGTCCGTCAGGACAGGACTCGCGGCGCCCGACACACACCCGCCCACAGACCCCCCGACCGGGAACCACCCCCGGCGCGGGTTGACTTTTTTTGTGAATATTTCACCGCGGAATCCTTACTTCCGTCAACCGATAGAGATGAAAATACTAAGGAGAAAGAGAAGGTAAATGGCGAACACATACGAAACGGAGCTTGCAGGCAGGAAGCTCACCATAGAGATAGGCAAGATGGCCCGGCAGGCCCACGGCTCCTGCACGGTCAGGTACGGCGACACCGTCGTCCTCGTCACCGCATGCCGGGCTGACAGGGCCTCCGAGGGGCTGGACTTCATGCCCCTTACCGTCAACTACACGGAGATGACCTACGCCGCCGGAAAGATACCCGGCGGTTTCTTCAAGCGCGAGGGAAGGCCCTCGGAAAAAGAGGTCCTCACCAGCCGCCTCATAGACAGGCCCCTGAGGCCGCTCTTCGCCGACGGGTACTACCACGAAACACAGGTCATAGCCACGGTCATGTCGGCCGACCCGGCCAACGACCCTGAGCTCGCCGCGGCCCTCGGGGCCTCGGTGGCCCTCGGCATCTCCGACATCCCCTTCGACGGGCCCATAGCCGCCGTCAGGGTGGGCTCCATCGACGGGGCCCTTGTCTGCAACCCCTCCATAGCCGAGCAGAAAGAGGGCGAGCTCGACCTCATCGTAGCCGGCTCCGAGGGCTCGATAATCATGGTCGAGGGAGGCGCGCGCTTCAAGAGCGAGGAGTTCCTGCTCGAGGCCCTCGCCTTCGCCGAAGAGAACATCGCCGGGCTCATCGCCCTCCAGAAAAAGATAATCGCCGAGGTCGGGCAGCCCAAGATGGCGGTGCAGCCGCCGGAAATAGACCCGGCCGTCAAGGGCAGGGTCGCCGAGCTCGCCGCGGATAAGCTCAGAGGGGCCCTTACCATGCCGGTCAAGCAGGAGAGGTACGCCACGCTCTCCGCCGTAAAGCGTGAGACGGTCGAGACGCTCTCCTCCGAGTTCGAGGGCAGGGAAGGCGAAATCTCCCACGCCATCGGCGATATGAAGTACTCCATGATGCGCGAGATGATCATCGGCGAGGGGCGCAGGGTGGACGGCCGCGGGCCCAGGGACATAAGGGATATATCCTGTGAGGTAGGGCTGCTGCCGAGGACCCACGGCTCGGCGCTCTTCACCAGGGGCGAGACCCAGGCGATGGTCGTCACCACGCTCGGCACATCCGAGGACGAGCAGAAGATAGACGCGCTGTCCGGGTGGGAGTACAAGTCCTTCATGCTCCACTACAACTTCCCCCCCTTCTGCGTGGGCGAGGTGAAGTTCCTGAGGAGCCCGGGCCGCAGGGAAATCGGCCACGGGGCGCTCGCCGAGAGGGCCGTAAAGAAGGTCCTCCCCGGGGCCGATGCCGGGTTCCCCTACACCATAAGGGTCGTCTCGGACGTGCTCGAATCGAACGGCTCATCCTCCATGGCCACGGTCTGCGGGGCGTCCCTTTCGCTCATGGACGCGGGAGTGCCCACGACCGGCCACGTCGCCGGCATAGCCATGGGGCTCATCAAGGAGGGCGACAAGACCGTGGTCCTCTCCGACATACTCGGCGACGAGGACCACCTCGGCGACATGGACTTCAAGGTGGCGGGCTCCGAAGCCGGTGTGACGGCCCTCCAGATGGACATAAAGATAGGCGGCGTGACCTCGGCCATCCTCGGCGAGGCCCTCCACCAGGCGAGGGATGGGCGGCTCCACATACTCGAGAAGATGAGGGCCGCCATAGACAGGCACAGGCCCGAGATATCGGTCTACGCACCGAGGATAGTCACCATCGAGGTCAAGCAGGAGAGGATAAAGGACGTCATCGGCCCCGGCGGAAAGAACATAAAGGGCATCATCCTGGCCACCGGCTGCAAGATAGACATAGACGACTCCGGCAAGGTCAATATCGCTTCCACCGACAGCGACGCCGCGGAAAAGGCCATCCAGATGGTAAGGGCCCTTACGGCCGACCCGGATATCGGCAAGATATACCTCGGCAAGGTCAAGAAGATTATGGACTTCGGCGCCTTTATCGAGATACTTCCGGGCACGGAGGGGCTCTGCCACATCTCACAGCTCGCCCCCGAGAGGGTCAGGGCCGTGACCGACATCCTGAAGGAGGGCGATGAGGTCGCCGTAAAGGTCCTCGATATCGACTCCTCGGGGAAGATAAGGCTTTCGAGGAAGGAAGCCCTCGGCCAGCCCATAGACTTCAAATAAGCCCCGGGGCCCCGGGGGCCCGGGGGGGGCGGGGGTGTCGGGGGCGAGGGTATCCAGCGGCGGCGGGCAGGTGGGCTGGGGGGAAGAGTTTTGTCCCGTCATGCCCGGGGGTTCCGCGGAGGTCCGGTTGCGGGCCTTTTTTTCTACTCTCTTTCTACGGGTCTCCGAAGATGTCTCTTATAAGGAAGAGCAGTCTGCCCAACGGGTTGAAGGTAATAACGGAAGAGGTCCCCGATGTGGAGTCCTCCTCCATCGGCGTCTGGGTGCGCACAGGCTCCCGGGACGAGACCCCGGACTGCGGCGGCGTATCGCACTTCATCGAGCACCTCCTCTTCAAGGGGACCGAGAGGAGGACCGCTCTCGACATCTCCAGGGATATAGAGTCCGTGGGCGGCGTCCTGAACGCCTTCACCGGACGCGAATACACCTGCTTCTACGCCAAGGTTCTCGCAGGCGACCTCCCGCTGGCCATCGACCTCCTCTCAGACATGGTCTTGAACTCCACCTTCGACCCGGTGGAGATAGGCAAGGAAAAGCAGGTCGTGCTCCACGAGATAAAGATGGTGGAGGACACCCCCGACGACCTCATACACGACCTCTACGCCGAGCGCTTCTGGCAGGACCACCCGCTCGGGCGGCCCATACTCGGCACCAGGGGTACGATACGCTCCATGCCGAGGCGGAAGATACTCGACTACTTCCGCTCGAGGTACGGGGCCGGCAACATCTTCATCACCGCCGCGGGCAAGCTCGACCACGACCGTGTCGTCGGGCTCGTGAAAAAGGCCTTCGCCGGGGTGGGAAAGGGCGTCCGTCTCCCCGGGACCACGAGCCCGGTGCCGAGGCGTGGGGGGCGCTTCCACTCCAAAAAGAGGCTTGGGCAGGCCCATCTCTGCCTCGGGGTCCCCGTCCCGCCGCAGTCCCACCCCGACCGCTTCAAGGTCTATCTCCTGAGCACCATCCTCGGCGGCGGGATGAGCTCCAGGCTCTTTCAGGAGGTCAGGGAAAAGCGGGCGCTCGCCTACTCGGTTTACTCCTATCTCAACCTCTGCCGCGACTCGGGCTCCCTTGTCGTATACGCTGGCACGTCCCCGGAGAGTTTCTCCGAGGTGGTCGATATCATCCTGAAGGAGTTCGCGGGGCTCCGGCGGGGGGTCTCCGCCGTGGAGCTGGGCCACGCCAAGGAGCAGCTCAAGGGTGGGATGCTCCTCGGCCTCGAGACCACGGACAGCCGCATGACCAAGCTCGCCAGGGACGAGATATACTTCGGCCGGACGCTGCCGGTAAAGAGGATAGTCAGGGAGATTGACAGGGTGACACCCGATGACATGAAGACCCTCGCCTCGCGCCTTCTCACCTCCCGCAGGGCCACCCTCGTGGCCCTCGGCAGGGTCAGGAAAAGGGGGCTTCCCAGGGTCTTCGTCTCTGCTCCATAACTCCTGAAAGTTGTTGAAGAATCGTCCTCCGTTGTTATATAATCCCCGAGGAGGCCGGATATGAGGATACTGATAGTAGAAGACGAGAAGAAGGTCGCGGCCTTCGTCAAAAGGGGGCTCGAGCAGGAAAGCTACGCCGTGGACGTCTGCCACGACGGCATAGAGGGGCAGCACTACGCCGAGGTCAACGAATACGACTGCATAATCCTCGACATAATGCTCCCCGGCAAGAGCGGCCTCGAACTCCTCCAGGATATAAAGGCCCAGGGGGTAAAGGCCCCGGTGATACTGCTGACCGCGAGGGACTCCATAGAGGACCGCGTCAAGGGACTCAACGTCGGCGCCGACGATTACCTCACCAAGCCTTTCGCCTTCGAGGAGCTGCTCGCGAGGATAAAGGTCCTCCTGAGAAGGGGGGGCTACGGGGCCGCGCTGCTCAGCTACGCGGACCTGACCCTCGACCCGGCCACCAGGAAGGCGAAGCGCGGGGAAAGGGAGGTGGACCTCACCGTAAAGGAGTACGCGCTGCTCGAGTACCTCCTGCGAAGCCCCGAGCGGGTGCTCACCAGAACGCTCATCGCCGAGCACGTCTGGGACCAGGCCTTTGACAGCGAGACCAACGTGGTGGACGTATACATAAATCACCTCAGAAACAAGCTCGACAAGGACCCGGAACAAAAACTCATCCACACCGTCAGGGGCGTCGGTTACGTGCTCAAAAAAGAATAGAGAATATTGACCGCCTGACCTTCACGCCGCCCTCGGGGCGGTTTTTTTTATGGCGTGTGGGCGGATTTTCCATGCCCTCTCTTCCTCTGGCATGAGCTACCATCCCCGGCTGCCCCGCCCCCGCTCGGGCTTTAAGCCCCTCTCGTTGGTGGACTTTATCCCCTTTTTTTGATATTCTTATAAGAGGAACGGGGGAGGTGTCTTTGGCGCATCTCCTTGTTTTTCATGGTTTTTTTTATTGGAAGGGCCTTCTTCGTGCTTACGGACCCCGTTAAAAAGGAACTTGTAAGGATAGTCGGCAAAAGGAACGTCACCTTCGAAAGGGCGGACCTCCTCTGCTACTCCTACGACGCCACCAACAGGATGAGCCTTCCCGAGGCGGTCGTCTTCCCGGCCGACGCCGACGAGATATCCCTCATACTCAAGATGGCCAACGCCGAGCGCTTTCCCGTCGTCCCGAGAGGGGCCGGCAGCGGCTTTACCGGCGGGAGCGTGCCCGTCGAGGGCGGGGTGGCGCTCTCCACGGAGAGGATGACGAGGATAATCGACATAGACACCTCTAACCTCACCGCCGTCGTAGAACCGGGGGTAGTGACCTGGGACCTCCAGCAGGAGGTGGAAAAGCTGGGGCTCTTCTATCCCCCCGACCCGACGAGCCAGAGGTTTTCGACCATCGGTGGGAACATAGCCGAAAACGCGGGCGGCCCGAGGGCCGTAAAGTACGGCGTCACGCGCGACTACGTCCTCGGCCTCGAGCTAGTACTCCCCACCGGGGAGGTCATAACCACCGGGGTGAGGACGGCCAAGGGGGTCGTGGGCTACGACCTCACCAGGCTCATCGTCGGCTCGGAAGGCACCCTCGGGGTGGTCACCAGGGCCACGTTGAGGCTCATCCCGAGGCCCGCCGAGGTAAGGACCATGCTCGCCCTCTTCCCCACGGTGGAGGCCGCGGCCGCGGCCGTGGCGGGCGTCATAGCCTCGAAGATAGTCCCTTCCACCCTTGAGTTCATGGACGGGGTCTCCATAAGGTGCGTCGAGGAGTACGCAAAGGTCGGGCTGCCCGACGTCGAGGCGCTCCTCTTGATAGAGCTAGACGGCGGACCCGGGGCCGCTGAGGCCCAGGCCGCGGCGGTGGAGAAGGTCTGCATGGACCAGGGGGCCGAGAGCGTGAGGGTCGCCGCCGGCAAGGGCGAGGTCAAGGACCTCTGGAAGGCGCGCAGGGCGCTCTCCGCCTCCATGTTCAGGGTCAGGCCCGACAAGATAAACGAGGACGTGGTGGTGCCCCGCTCCGAGATGCCCCGGCTCGTCGCCGGGGTGCGCGAGATAGCCGCAAGGCGCGGCGTGGTAATCGCCTGCTTCGGCCACGCGGGCGACGGGAACATACACGTCAACGTCATGTACGACGGCAAGGACCCGGTCGAGGCCGCCTCGGCGGCCGAAGCGGTCACGGACGTCTTCGATCTCACGCTCAAGCTCGGCGGCACCATCTCCGGGGAGCACGGGGTGGGCACCTCGAAGGCGCCCTACCTCGGCATGGAGATTCCCGGCCCCTCGGTGGAGCTGATGAAGAGGATCAAGAAGGCCTTCGACCCGGCCGGCGTCATTAACCCCGGTAAGATATTCCTGAAGGAGACACCGGCACCGGCCGTCGCTCCCGACTGACGGCCGCCGCAACGGGGCCGGGGGGGCGGGGGGGCCGGGGGGGCCGGGGGGCGGGGCCTGAGAGGTTTCAGGATATGAAGAGACTTACGGATTTCATAGAGGACCTGGACAGTTGCGTAAAGTGCGGCACCTGCAGGTCCGTATGCCCCATTTACAGGGTGGAGGGACGTGAGCCCGCGTCCACACGCGGTCGTCTCACCCTCATAGGGGCCCGCGCGCGCGGGGAGCTCCCGCTGAGCGAGACCTACATTAGGCAGGTCAAGGACTGCACCCTCTGCGGCGCCTGCGTATCGAGCTGCCCGGCCGGCGTCGACACCCCGGGGATAGTCGCCGCTGCGAGGGCCGAACTGGCCGAGGCCGAGGGCCGCTCCCCGGTGGCCGGCCTCGTCTTCAGGGGCCTCGCCGACCCGGGCCGCCTGGTCCCGCTCGCCGTGAAGTGCGCCGCCTACATGCAGGGGGTCTTCCTCAAGGGGGCCGCGCCCGGGGACGCCGGGGCCGCCGGGGACTCGGGGCTCCTCTCCCGCTTCAACCTCCCCATCCCCGGGGCCCGGATGGGCAGGCTCTTCCCGCCGCTGGCCAGGACCCCATTCATGGACTCGCGCCAGGCCAAGGCCCATAAGAGCGCCGGGGGCGAAAGGTCCGGGGCCGGGGTCATAAGGGTGGCCTTCTACGTGGGCTGCGGCATAAACTATCTCATGCCCGAAGTTGGTGAGAAGACCATCGACCTTCTCGGCCGCGCCGGCGCCGAGGTCGTCGTACCCGAGGGGCAGGTCTGCTGCGGCATGCCCGCCTACGCCGCCGGAGAGGCCGGCGCCGCAAGGGATATGGCCGTAAGGAACATCGAGGAGCTCGAAAGGCATGACGTCGATTACGTCGTCACCGCCTGCGCCACCTGCGGCCACGGCCTCAGGAACAACTTCCGGGCCCTCCTCGCCGACGACCCGGTCCTTCTCGAAAGGGCCGAGGCCCTTTCGGGCAGGGTCCGCGACGTCTCGGAGCTCCTCGTCGACGTCTTCGGCTTCGAGTCCGAGGGCGGCGAAGGGCAAGAGCGCGTCGTCACCTACCACGACCCGTGCCATCTCGGACGCGCCCAGGGGGTAAGGGAGCAGCCCCGGGACCTTCTGAAGACGAACCCGAACCTCACGCTCAAGGAGATGAGCCACCCCTGCCGCTGCTGCGGCCTCGGCGGCGGGTTGAGCATGGCCAACTACGAGATGTCGAGCGAGATAGGCAGTATCAAGGCCGAGAGCGTCAGGGACAGCGGCGCGGACGTCGTCGCAACGGGCTGTCCGGGTTGCATCGTGCAGTTAAGGGACTCGCTCCACCGATTAGGAGTTGACGCGAAGGTCAAGCATGTGGTAGAGCTACTTTAGCCCCCGTTAAACCCCGAGTGAATCTGTTGCCGGCGGCCCTCCGGGGCCGCCGGTTTTTGCGAGGCCAGCCGCCGAAAAAACAAAGGCCCTTCACGGTCTTTTTCAGGAGCCGTCCGGTCAGGATGAATTACTTCGTCTTCTGCGTACACAACCACCAGCCCGTGGGCAACTTCCCCGAGGTCATCGAAGAGGCCTACCGGAACTCGTACAGCCCCTTCCTCGAGGCCGTCTCAAGGTACCCCTCGGTAAAGCTCACGCTGCACAACACCGGCTTCCTCCTCGACTGGATGGTCGAGAACCACCCGGAGTACGTGGAGCTCTTAGGGGAGATGGTCGCCTCCGGGCAGGCCGAGGTCATGGGAGGGGGCTACTACGAGCCTATCCTCACCGTCATACCGGAGCCGGACAGGACCGCCCAGGTCGACCTCATGAGCGACAAGATAGAGGCCCTCTTCGGCGCGCGGCCCAGGGGCATATGGCTCGCCGAGAGGGTCTGGGAGCCGATGCTGCCGACCATACTCGCCAGGTGCGGCATCGAGTACCTCGTGGTCGACGACTACCACTTCAGGAAATCGGGCCTTGCCACCGAGGAGCTCGGGGGCTACTACATCACCGAGGACCAGGGCAACGTCATAAAGGTCTTCCCGGGCAGCGAAAAACTCCGCTACATCATACCCTTCACGCCCGCCGGGGACTTTACCCGGCACATGCACGGCCTCGACGGCTACCTCAGAAAGGGCGACGCGGCCATCTACGGCGACGACGGGGAGAAGTTCGGCGTCTGGCCCGGCACGCACAAGTGGGTCTTCGAGGAGGGGTGGATGGAGGAGTTCCTCTCGGCCCTCTCCGCCGAGATAGACGGCGGCCGCGTGGCGAGCGAGACCATGGGGGAGTATTCCAGGAGCCACGGCCCTCTCGGACGCGTCTACCTGCCCACGAGCTCCTACATGGAGATGGGGGAATGGACCCTGCCAGCCCCGGTGGCGAGGGAGTACGCGGAGCTTCACAGGAAGGTCAACAACTCGGAAAAGGGGGCCTCGATGGAGAGGTTCCTCCAGGGAGGGATATGGAGGAACTTCCTCGCCAAGTACCCTGAATCCAACTGGATGCACAAGAGGATGCTCCAAGTGAGCGAGGCCCTCCGCGAGAGGGCCGGGGGGGCCGAGAGGGCCGCGGGGGGCGGGGGGGGTGTCGATCCCGCCACCGTCCACCTCTACAAGGCGCAGTGCAATGACGCCTACTGGCACGGGGTCTTCGGGGGCCTGTACATGCCCCACCTGAGAGGGGCCGTCTACGGCCACCTCATAGAGGCGGAGAGGGCCGCCGGGCTCTTCGCCCCGCTCCCGTCGGTCGAGGTCCTCGACATCGACTCGGACAGCCGGGTCGAGGCGGTAATGAGGACCGGGGACCTCGGAGCGTATCTTAAACCCTCCGACGGCGGCACGCTCGTAGAGCTAGACTTCCTGCCCGGGGCCGTGAACCTCTGCAATACGGTGGCGAGGTGGCCCGAGGGGTATCACCACAGGCTCGAGGAGGGCACCCTCCGGCTCGCCGGGAGCGAGGAGGCCAGGAGCATACACGACGTCGTCCTCGTAAAGGAGGAGGGGCTCCGTGACTATCTGAGGTACGACAGGCTGCCGAGGGCCTCGCTTCGCGACCACTTCTTGGACCCCGGCGAGACGCTCGACGCCTTCTACGACAACGCCCACGCCGAGCTCGGGGACTTCTGCGACGGCCCATACGCCCACGGGGTCGTGGACGGCTCCATAGTCCTCCACCGCGACGGTGTCGCCTCGGGGAGCGGGGTTTCCGTCACCAAGACCGTGGCGCCGGCGGGCCCGGACCGCCTCACCGTGGCCTATAACGTAAGGCGTTCCGACCCCGGGGGCCCAGGCCCGGGCGACTTCGCCGTGGAGTTCAACCTCCTGCTGCCCTGCTGCGAGGGCCCGGTCTGCTCCTACACCACGGGGCCGACCCCGCTCGAGGGCGCGGACCGCGGCCTCGGAAGCCGGGGGGTCCTCGAGGGGACTACGACCGTGAGCCTCGCCGACACCCTCTCCGGGGTGGAGGTGTCCATAGAGTCGAGCCGCCCGGCGACCCTCTGGAGGTTTCCGGTACATACGGTCTCCCTCTCCGAGGCCGGCTTCGAGAAGATATATCAGGGCTCCTGCCTGGTCTTCATCTTCCCCTTCGGCGGCGCTGAGGGGATGGACGTGGAGTTCGCAATCAGTGCCCGCGCCATCTGAGCGCCCGGGGGGCGGGGCAGGGACCAGTACCATTTGACCATTTGACCAGGGAGGCATGGCTTGGAAGTCGCACTGAACGGTGAGGTGGCCGGAAAGGCTCGCGCCGTAAGGCTCCTCGTGCTCGACGTCGACGGGGTCTTAACGGACGGAAGGCTCATCTACACGGACGACGGCGCCGAGGCAAAGGCCTTTGACGTCAAGGACGGCCACGGCATAAAGCTCCTTCAGCGCTCGGGGGTGGACGTGGCCATAGTCACGGGCAGGACCTCCGGCGTGGTCGAGCACAGGGCGCGTAACCTCGGCATAGAGCTCGTCTACCAGGGGATGCTCGACAAGACCAGGGCCCTTGACGACATCATCGAGAGGACGGGGCTCGATGCGGGCGAGCTCGCCTACGTGGCCGACGACGTGGTGGACCTCCCCTTCTTGAGCAGGGTGGGGTTCTCCGTTGCCGTGGCCGACGCCTCAGGCGAGGTTCGGGCCAGGGCCGACTACGTAACCACGAGGCCCGGGGGCCGGGGGGCCGTAAGGGAGGTCTGTGAGCTCATACTCAAGGCCCAGGGGAGCTGGGACCGCGTAATGGCCCGCTACCGCGACTGACCCCCCCCAGCGCCATGTCCCACCCCATCCCGCTACGCTCCCACCAGACTCGACCACTTCGGTCCGCGCCGCGGCCGCCTCTTCACCCGCCCCCGTCCGGACCCCGGCGGCCGGTAAAAAGCCTTTACAGTAACCGGGTGCGGTGGTATAATTTTCATGTAGTTGAGCCTGCAAATGCCGGTATTTATTAAAAGATTTCCCTGTCGGACGGCCCCGGGGCGTCCACGGCGGCGCCGGCGCCGGCGAGACCCGGTACAGGATGTCCATGAACCGTAAGATCAAGGTGGGGCTCACCGCCTTTATAGTCTTGTCGGTGGCGGCCCTCGCGCTTCTCGTGGCCCTCCGTTACCGGTCGGAGAACAGGGTCACCGTCACCTTCAACGAGAACAAGGACATAGAGGTAAAGATAGAGAAGATACATTACTCCGGCAACCGGGACGGCCGTCTGGAGTGGGAGCTCAAGGCGGATTCGGCGACGAGGACGAGGGGGGACGGCCTTGCGGCCTTCGAGACGGTCAGTTTTGTTTATTACACGGCGGAGGGCGACCGCATCACCCTCGAGGCGCCACGCGGGTCTTACGACGAGGCCCGCGGCGTCATAGACGCCTCGGGCGGGGTCACCGTCTCTTCGAGCAGCGGGTACACGGTGCGCTCCGAGTCCATGAGGTACTCCGTAGGCTCGCGGGAGATAACCTCCGGGAGCCGGGTGGAGATCGCCTCCGGCACGATGGAGGTAAGCGGCATCGGGTTCCTCGTGGAGGTCGATCGCGGGAGGTTGAGGTTGATGAAGGACGTAGAGGCAGTCATCAGGGAGGCCGCCATATGAAAAGGCCCGGGAGGGTATGTTGCCTTTAGCCGGCCCCCGCGGCCCACGCGGCCCACGGACGATAGGGCTCGCCTCGGCGGCGGCCCTCTTCGTCATCTTTGCGGCCGCGGGCCCTGCCCTGGCGGCCGAGAAGGCCTCGCCGCGGGCCCCGGGGCCGGTGAAGATAACATCCGACTCCATGGAGGCGATAAGGGACAAGCACCTCGTTATCTTCCGGGGGGACGTGGTGGCCGAAGAGGACTTCCTTCTCTGCACCGACGAGCTCTACATCACCTATGGGGAGGACAACGAGATAGACGACATAACGGCCAGGGGCAACGTCCTCATCGTCCACGAGGACCGTATCGCAAGCTCGCGCGAGGCCCGGTACGACCGGGAGAACCGGACCCTGGTCCTGACCGGGGACCCGCAGATCAAGCAGTGCACGGACATGGTCCGGGGCGAGAAGATAACGGTCTACATCGACTCCGACAGGGCCACGGTCGAGGGCGGCGGAGGGAGGGTCAGCGCGGTGATAATGCCCCAGAAGACCGACTGCGCGGAGACTCCCTTCAGGGGCTCGTCCCGGGAAGGTGCGGTTGAAAAGACTCTCTGTCAAAGGCCTCGTTAAGGCCTTCAGGAAAAAGAAGGTCGTCGACGGTGTGAGCCTCGACGTGGCCCCCGGAGAGATCGTCGGGCTTCTCGGCCCCAACGGCGCCGGAAAGACCACGACCTTCTACATGGCCGTGGGGCTTATAGCCCCGGACAGGGGCGAGGTCTTCCTCGGGGAGACGGATATAACGGGATACCCCATGTGCGAGAGGGCGAGGCTCGGGATAAGCTACCTGCCTCAGGAGCCCTCGGTATTCCGAAAACTAAACGTCGAGGAGAACGTCGGGGCCATTCTCGAGTACAGGGGGCTCAAGGCCCAGGAGTTCAAAAGGAGGCTCGACGGGCTCCTCGAGGAGCTCGGGGTCCTGCACCTCGCCAAGATCAAGGCCTACGCGCTCTCGGGCGGCGAAAGGAGGAGGGTGGAGATAGCGCGCGCCATGGTCAACTCCCCGGCCGTCCTCCTCCTCGACGAGCCCTTCAGCGGCATAGACCCCATAGCCGTGGGCGACATACAGGAGATACTCCTCGGGCTCAGGAAGAAGGGCATAGGTGTCCTGGTCACGGACCACAACGTGGGGGCCACCCTCGGCATATGCGACCGGGCCTACATAATCGGTGAAGGAAAGCTAATAAAATCGGGCACGCCGACCGATATACTGGATAGCAGGCGGGTTAGAGAGATATACCTTGGAGAGAAGTTCAAACTCTGACCGCCGGGACCTCCCCGGCGGCGGTCCAGCGGGACCTCTACAGCGCCATGGCCTATGAACTGAGACAGGAACTCAGGCTCACGCAGAACCTTGTGATGACCCCCCAGCTGCAGCTTGCCATCAGGCTCCTGCAGCTTTCGAGGATCGAGCTCGTCGAGACGATCAAGGAGGAGCTCCAGGCCAACCCCGTGCTCGAGGAGACCGCGGACACTGACGCCCCCGCCGAAGCCCCCGCCGAGCCCCCGGCCCAGGAGATAGACTGGCAGTCCTACTTCGAGCAGGAGAGCAGCTACTCCGGGCCGTCGGTGAACTTCAACGAGAGGGAGGACGGCGAGGACACGCTCCTCGGCAACATCCCTTCCCTCGGCGGGGGCCTCAAGGACCATCTCCTCTGGCAGCTGAACATGAGCGGGCTGGCGGCCGACGAGGCCGCCGTGGGGGAGTTCATTATCGGCAACATCGACGAGGACGGGTATCTGAGGCTCGTGGACCGGGGCGAGATGACCGACGACGAGCTCGACGAGGCGACCATGACGGCGGTCATGGCCCACACAGGGGCGGACAGGTCGGCCGCCGAAAAGGCCCTGCTGGCGATACAGAACCTCGACCCGCCGGGCGCCGGGTCGAGGAACCTGAGGGAGTGCCTCCTCCATCAGGCCAGGCTCCTTCCTGTAAGGGACACGGTGGTGGAGGAGATAATATCCTCGCACCTCGAAAGGCTCGCCTCGAGGAACCTCAAGGCCATCGCCAGGGACCTGGGCGTATCCCCGGAGGAGGTCCTCGACGCGGCCTGCCTCATAAACAGGTGCCTCAACCCGACCCCGGGGGCCGGCTTCGGCGCCGATGAGTCGAGGGCGATAGTCCCCGACGTCTTCATCCACAAGGTGGGGGACGAGTACGTCATCACGCTCAACGAGGACGGGATGCCGAAGCTCAGGGTCAGCAGGTACTACAAAGACCTCCTGAGGGCCGACGGCGCGGCCTCCGAACAGGCGAAGGGCTACATACAGGACAAGCTCAAGAGCGCGCTTTGGCTCATAAAGAGCGTGCACCAGAGGCAGCGCACCATCTACAAGGTGGTGGAATGCATCGTCAAGTTTCAGAAGGGTTTCCTCGACCGTGGGCTCAAGTACCTGAAACCGCTTGTCCTGAAGGACGTGGCCGAGGTCATCGACGTGCACGAGTCCACGGTGAGCCGGGTCACCTCGAACAAGTACGTCCAGACCCCGAGGGGCATATTCGAGCTCAAGTACTTCTTCGGTGGCTCGGTGGCGGGCTCCGTCGACGGAGACATCACCGCCGAGTACATAAAGGCAAGGATAAGGGACATCCTCAAGGGGGAAGACCCGAAAAGCCCTTTGAGCGATCAGCAGATAGTGGAGAAGCTCAAGGAGGAAGGCATTGGCCTGGCCCGCAGGACCGCTGCCAAGTACAGGGAGTCCTTGGGCTTTTTGTCTTCCAGCAGGCGCAAGGTCCATTTTTAGCCCTGCCCTCCCGGTACCGCGGCCTCAGCGAAAACCTGTCCGGCAAGGTTGCCCGCTGCCTGTCCGGCGTTGACCGCGGAACTCGGGTGTTGACTTTTTCTTTCATTAGGCTTAAAAAGATAATTTGAACGAGAGAGGGGCGGCCACGGCGCGGATGCGGGGCTTGTGCCCTTTTCGCCGGTTTCCTCCGCCCGACGGTCTTCTTTTGCCCCGGCCCCTTAGCGGCGCCGGTCGGCCCCGGGCCTGTCTTGTCCCGGCAAATACACTCAATCCACTGGAGGTCTTAAAGAATGCAGGTAAACGTAACTTTCAGACATATGGAGTCTTCGGACGCCCTCAGGACTTATGCCGAGGAGAAGTCATCGAGGCTGGCCAGGTACCTTGTGGAGCCCGTAGAGGTCCACTGGATGCTTTCGGTTGAGAAGATAAGGCACATAGCCGACGCAACGATAGTCGCCGGGGGGGTCTCGATAAAGGCGAGGGAGGACACCCCGGACATGTACTCCGCCATAGACATGACCATAGACAAGCTCGAAAAACAGGTCAAGCGCCACAAGGAGAAGGTCAAGGACCACAAGTCCCACGGGGTCGAGCCCGCGGAGGCCGAGCTCGTAGAGCCCGCGGAGGCCGAGCCGTCCCCCGGGGGGCCGAGGATTATCAAGCGGGAAAACACCTTCGTCAAACCCATGTCCGTCGAAGAGGCGGCCATGCAGATGGACGTGGTCGAGAAAGGGTTCCTGGTATTCAAAGACGCGGCCACCGAGCAGGTAAACGTTATCTACAGGCGCGATGACGGTGACTACGGCCTTATAGAGGTCGAGGCAGGATAGTCCCGTGGCGGTTACTTCCTTCGAGGGGTGGGATCTTGATGAGGTTGGCTGACGTCTTAGATGAGGAAAATATAATAGCGGACTTGAAGGCCGTCGACAAGAGGGAGCTTCTCGACGAGATGGTCACGGACCTCGTGGGCAAGGTGGCGGGGCTCAACAGGGAACGGTTGATAGAGGCGCTGCTCGAAAGGGAGAAGCTCGGCAGCACCGGGATAGGTCACGGGGTCGCCATCCCCCACGGCAAGGTAAAGGGGCTTGAGGAGATAAGCGTCTCCTTCGGCAGGTCCAGGAGCGGGGTGGACTTCAACTCCACGGACGACAGGCCCGTCTACCTATTCTTCCTGATCCTCGCCCCCGAGAACTCCGCGGCGGCCCACCTGAAGGTGCTTGCGATCATATCGCAGATGCTAAAGAGCCAGGAGTTCAGGAACAGGCTCAGGGCCGCGCCCGGCGCCCATGAAATCTACAAGCTCATTATGGACGCCGCGAGGAGAAGCGGCCCCGTATAGGTCATAGTGCTCCGCCTCCCCGCCCCCCACCGGCCTCCGGCACCGACGGCCCCGGCGATGGGGACGAAACAGGAATAAGGAATAGGCGTCATGGGCGTTCCAATCAGTGAGCTCCTCGAAAAGAGACTTGCCGAGAGGCTGCACCTCGAGCTTGTAACGGGCGGGCCGGGCCTCTCGAGAGAGGTCACCACGTCGAGGATCCAGAAGCCCGGCCTGCTCCTTACCGGCCTTCTCGAAGAACTCCATCCCGACAGGCTCCAGATATTCGGCGCCGCGGAGATAGG
>JBHHVK010000020.1:0-17570 GCA_046754205.1 Thermodesulfobacteriota bacterium | reverse complement strand
ACCACCGGCACGGGGCTTATGAGACCCCTGCTCTGACCACCTGAGCTACACCGCCGTTTCAGAGATTCCCAAGGGAGGGTTTGGACCGGAAAACCGGCCTATTAGTATATATCGAGAGCGTAGGAAAGTACATAACTTTTTATCGAGCCGAAGAGCTTTTCGGTCCCCTCGGCCACGAGCATGGTGAGCTCCCTGGCGCCGTCGCCGTCGAGGTCGTCTATGATGAAGTCGGCGACGAACCCCGGGACCTCCCTCGTGGACCACCGTTCCACCATCCCGCCGGTCTCCCCGTCCCACCCGAGGCTCGCCACCGCGCCCTTTTTGAAGGACCTGGGGGTCGTTGCGTACCACCCGATCCCGCCCGGGGTGTTCTTTCTTACCACAAGCTCCACCGTGCCGTCGCCGTCCGTGTCGGCCGCGAGCATCCTTCCGGCCACGGGGATGAACCTGCGCTCAAGCCCGCCCTCCACCTCTACGGCCAATTCTATCCGGGTGAGCGTGCCGCCGTAATGTCCGGGGCTCATCCAGTCTTCGGACCAGGAAGGGTCCCCGCCGCCGTAGATGCGGAGGCGGTTTTCACTGTCCACCGCGGCGAGCTCGTCCGAGCCGTCGCCCGTGACGTCCATGAGGGCGAGCCTGAAGAGGTCCACCCCCCTCGGCAGGCCGGCGACGAACTTGCCCGAGTCGACGAGGGTCCCGTCGTGGTTGGTAAGGCGGCGCACCTCGCCGTGGAACCCGTCGGAGCCCCGGAACCTCTGTCCGACGAGGGTCCCTTTGCCGTCCCTGCCGGTTACGGTCCTCACCAGCCAGCGGGAGCCGGTCTTTGACGCACCGTACCCGTCGCCCCTGTACGTCACCTGCCGGGTGTCCGGGGAGTCGTCCACTATCCTCGATACATATACCTCCCGGGCTCCGTCGCCGTCGGTGTCGGCCGCGGCGATCGAGATGTTCTGCCCCGAGGGCATGTCCACCTCGACGGTCTTGAACCCGTCGGGGCCGGGCCGCAGCACCGCGAGGCCCGAGCCGGAGAGGACGAAAAGCTCCTTGAAGCCGTCGCCATCGAGGTCCGCCGCGGCCATGGAATTATACATCCCGTCGAGCTTGCCGCTCTTGAAGAGGAACTCCTGGCCGGCCGGTTTTCTGGTCTTGAGGATGAAGCCGCCCGCTTCCGGTTGCGGGGGCGCGGGCGCCGGCGCAGGCTGAGGCTGGACCGCGAGCGCCCCCGCCGCCGGGGCCTGCGGCCGGCCGGTCAGCCGTGCGACGAGATCAGTTGAGACACTGTCCGTAAGGCCTATGATGGAGTCGAGTCCCTTGCCGGAGGCGGTAAACGTCGCGACATCGCCGGTGGAGACGTCGAGGAGCCTCGCGTCGAGGCTCACGGCGGAGCCTATCACCGTGAGGCTGCCGTAGACCACGTAATCGGCCTCGAGGGAAGCCCCTATACTGGCGGCCGTCTTGTCCGAAAGGCCCCTGTACTTGTGAGAGGCCGCGGCCTCGGAGACGATGTCGGGGCGGATTATCTTGACCCCTCCCCCGGCTCCCCCGGCTCCCCCGCCCTCCCCGGCGGAGCCGACCCTCGAGGTGAGCATCTCGGTAACCGCGTCCCTGACAAAGCCGAGGTCCTGCTCGGAGTTGACCTTCCAGGGGAGGACCGCCAGCTGTTTGGCCCCGCCATCGTCCACACTACCGTCTCCTCCAAGGGAGGGGGACGGGAGTATGGCGAAAAGACAGGCCAGCGCCGCCGTGAAGGTCAAAAGCGTGGTGAAGCGGGTTGAAAAGAATTTTCTCATCGATAGAAAGAAAAAGACCTCATGTGAAGATGGGGAAAAAGCGGCGGCAAGGGATGTTAACCTGCGGAGAGCCTGAAGTGAACAAGCCTTTCCACGACCTCCCCGTCCCTGACATGCCTGTTGAATATCTCGTCCACGTCACCGGAGGTGACGCCCTTGTACCATACGCCCTCGGGGTAGAAGACCATTACCGGGGAAAATTCTCCCTCCCTCTCGGTCTCCTTGCAGGCCTTCAGGCACCCGCTCCTCGACAACCTCACCTCGCCGGAGAGCCCCTCCGACTTGACGCGGCTTTTGAAGGCGTCGAGGACCTGCTCGGAGCCCTTCTTCGAGCACCTCTTGCCGAGGCAGATGAATATGTGGCGACTGTAAGGCTCCATCCCCTCTCCTTCCCCGCCGGCGTGCGCCCCTTATGGACAGGGCCGGGGCCGGCTGAGAAGGATATATTCTTATATCGAAGGTGACAAATCAAGAGAAAACTTGATGGGGCCGCCTGCCGGAAGGCCCCGCGGGGCCGCGTCCCGGCCCGTGGGGATCAAGGGGCTTGGAAAAGACCCCCTCTATGGAGTAATATAAGGATGCCCGCCGCCGCGGCGGCGGGGGGGTGAAGAAAGGACGTGCGTCGAGGCAAAGATGGTCATGAGCGATAAGGGTCCTGGGCTTGTCTATCCCGGCAAGGCCCCCGAAGGGGAGGTCCTTGGGGTGGAGCCGGCGCCGCTGCGGCCGGTGAGGACCTTCAGGTCCGGTGAAGGCGGGGCCTGGACGAACATGCTAGTCCGGGGAGACAACCTCGGGGTGCTGAAGGCCCTGGTGGAGATGAAAGTCTCGGGGGGGCTTGCGAGCTCCGACGGAACGCCCGGGGTGAGGCTCGTATACATCGACCCCCCCTTTGCGACCAACCTGAGTTACAGGGCCCGGGGGGGGCGGGGCGACCGGAGGGCCTTCGAGGACAGGCTGACGGGAGCCGAGTTCATCGAGTTCCTCCGCAAAAGGCTCATACTCATCCGCGAGGTCCTCTGTCCCGGCGGCTCGGTATTCGTCCACCTCGACTGGAAGATGGCCCACTACGTCAGGGTCATAATGGACGAGGTCTTCGGCGCGGGGAACTTCAGAAACGAAATCGTCTGGCACTACGGGGGCCGGGGGGCCAAGGCGGTTTCCAGCCAGTTCTCCCGCAACCACGACACCATCCTCTGGTACGGAAGGCCCGGCGGGGGAGCAAACGTCTTCAACCGAGTCTATACCGAGCGGAGGTTCGCCAAGGGCGAGGGCGGCTTCAGGCGGGACGAGCTGGGGAGATGGTTCAAGACCGCCCCGAGGGGCGACTACACCGACGAGTCCGTGGAGGCGCTTGAAAGGGAGGGGCGCGTACACAGGACGAGGTCCGGCAAGGTCAGGATAAAGTATTTTCTGCGCGAAGAGGGGGAGCGGCTCGTGGAAGACAGGCTCGTCGGCGACGTCTGGGACGACATACCAGACGCCATGCACCTGCCCCGGGCCGAAAAGACGGGCTACCCCACCCAGAAGCCCGAGAGGCTGCTCGGCCGCATCATAGAGGCCGCCTCCATGCCGGGCGACCTCGTCCTCGACGCCTTCTGCGGGGCGGGCACCACGCTCGCGGCGGCCGAAAAGCTCGGCCGCCGCTGGATCGGGGTCGACTCGGGCCGCCTCGCCCTCCATACCACGGAAAAGAGGCTCCTCTGCCTCGAGAGGTCCGTGGACCCGGCCTCGCCCCGGAAGAGATACAAGAAACCGGCGAGGACCTTTGTCGTCTATTCCGCGAAGGCGCGCTGACGGGTTCCCGAGGCCGCGGTTGTTATCCCCGCCGAAACGTTGTATCTTTATAGTATAAATAATAATACCCCCGGTAACGTCAAGGCGCGGCCTGCCGGTACCGGTTGCGCTCGATTCGTTGAGGGGGTCTACAAATGGACCGGCCTGTGGGCCGGATAGAGAGGCGTGAGATGGGAAAGTTTGAGGTCTGCATCAGGGGTGAGAACTTTCTGATAAAGACGGGTGGCACGGTCACTAAAAAGGCCTTTTACGCGGCCCGGTTCATAGAGGCGAGAGACATGTCCACGGCCGTGTCCATGGCCATGGATTCGTTGAGGTCCGAGCTCAAGGGCGCCGTGATGAACGACCAGTCCGACCCGCCGGTGACGAGTGTCGCCGACATCAGCGAGGTCTATTACTTTCAGGAGAACATGGTCGTCGGCGACGCGGGGGACATGGTCCTGCCCGGAAAGGGCATCGTCTGGGACGCGGCCGAGGAGGCGGTCGCCGGACCGGACGCCCCCTTTGTGGACCCCTTCAAGGTGGGGTGGTCGGCGCTCAGGGAGGGGATAAAGGAAAAGGAGCTTCACGTCCATTCGATGTCCATACACTTTACCAACGCCCTGTACCCCGTGGCGGTGCTCTTCATGTTTCTGGCCCTTATCTTCGGTCGTGAGTCCTTCCATCAGACGCATTTCTTCGCGCTGCTGCTCGCAACGTTGAGCGCGCCCGTCTCCTACCTGACGGGCATCATCGAGTGGCGGCGGAGGTTCACGGGCGCGATGATACCGATATTTATCGAGAAGATAAGATACGGCGTGGTGATACTCATCCTCGGCGCGGCCGCCACCCTCTGGCGCGTTCTCTCTCCGGGTGTCCTGGAGGAAGGGGGTCTTTTAGGCGCGGCCTACGTTGTGCTTAACCTCGCCATCCTTTTGCCGATGGCATACCTCGGTTATCTCGGCGGGACGATCGTCTACGAGGGGCGCGAAGAGCTGCTCGGGGCCGCCGAAGAGAGCCGGGCCGGCAGGGCTGGCCGGGATGCGGGACAAACCCCTTAGTGGGTCAGAACACCCGCGGGCCGGGCCAACAGCAAAACGTTGATTGACAGATCACGTTCAGACACAGTATTGATTACACTGCATCCACATATGTAGGGACAATTCAGGACCAGTTGTATGCAGTGTGCAGACAAACAACAAGGAGATTGGGTGCCTTGTTCGATCATGAGATGTTCGATAAGTATGAGTTTGAAGATATTCCTTTAGACCAGGATCTGTGTTATGCATCAAAGTCGAATTCATATATTTTCTGGTCATTAATCATTTTTGTCAGGTCATAGAAAAATCTACGAGTTTTCATCTTAAATCCTTCGCAAGCAACTCTGACGTCCATGCACCAAAGGAAGTCCAGGAATTTATAGTTCCAGCTATCGATGATTACTACCGGGGCAAAGAGCAGGTTCAGAGAGATGAGGCAATGAGATCCTGTGGTATTGCTGCTCAAACCTTAATGCTTGCCGCAAAAGCAATGGGATATGATTCATGTCCTATGGATGGCTTTGATTTTGAAAAAGTGGCCCAACTTATAAATCTTCCCGACGACCATGTGGTTGCCATGTTTGTGGCAATTGGAAAAGGCACAAAAGAGACGTGGCCGCGACCGGGGCAACTCGCTCTTAACGATGTGGTTGTCATAATACGTTCGCGTGACGACATGGAAAAGTCTTATAGGGCGGGCGACGCCCGCCCTATAAGACTTATTGAGATGAAAAATATTTGACTAATGGTGTCGAATGGTATATCATTTCGATATAAATCGAATTGAATGGAGCCCATGATCGTTGAGAGACCTGGCCAGGATATTTCAAGCCCTCTCGGATGTAAACCGAATCCGCATCCTTAAGATGTTGGAGACTCGTTCGCTTTGTGTCTGCGAGATTACCGCCATCTTGGAGCTTGCGACGTCGACGGTTTCCAAGCACCTCTCCATCCTTCGCGACGCCGGTTTTGTCACGGACTCGAAAGAGGGGAAGTGGGTGAACTACAGCCTGACCAAATCTTCCGCCAGGCCTTATGTCGATCAATTATTGCCTGTCTTTGCCGGGTGGCTTAAAGACGACGAGACGGTAAAAGCGGATTCGGAAAAAGTGCTATCCGTTGACAGGGATGTAATCTGCCGGTAAATTTTTTTTGACTAAAACCCTTCGACGTTTGCCGAACTATAGAAGCGCTGGTCGCATGATTAAAGAGGATAGACAATGGCAAGGATACTGATCTTATGCACCGGCAATGCCTGTCGAAGTCAGATGGCGGAAGGCTTTCTCAGGTCTTTCGACGGCGCCCTGGAAGTCTTTTCAGCCGGCACGGCCCCGGCCGGGGCCGTCCATCCCAAAGCGGTTCAGGTAATGAAGGAAGCAGGCGTTGATATCAGCGAGCATTATCCAAAGGCCGTGAAAGAGTTTATGGATAAGGATTTTGATTACGTCATAACCGTCTGCGGAGGCGCCAGGCAATCCTGTCCGGTCTTTACGGGCAGGGTAAGAGATCAAATCCATATCGGCTTTGACGACCCGGCAAAGGCAGCCGGAAGGGAAGACGAAATCGACGCCGAGTTCAGACGAATCCGCGATGAGATTAGAGAGCAATTCCTGCGGTTTTATAAAGACAATATCCTCGGGTGACAATGCATGGCTGGAACTACTAATAGATTGTCGTTTTTGGACCGGCTTCTCACGCTCTGGATATTCCTGGCGATGCTCTCAGGTGTCTTCATCGGGTACCTTGCTCCCGAGGCAGAGACCTTTATTCACTCCTTTCAAGTCGGAACCACCAATATCCCCATAGCCATCGGCCTGATTCTGATGATGTATCCACCGCTGGCAAAGGTGCGATACGAGAACCTGGACGATGTCTTCCGGGACTACAAGTTCCTCGGCCTTTCGCTCTTTCAGAACTGGATCGTTGGTCCGACACTGATGTTTCTCCTTGCCGTCCTCTTCCTGAGGGGTTACCCCGAGTACATGGTGGGGCTCATCATGATAGGGCTGGCCCGCTGCATAGCCATGGTTATCATCTGGAACGACCTGGCTCAAGGGGACAGGGAGTACTGCGCCGGGCTTGTTGCGTTCAACAGCATCTTTCAGGTCTTTTTTTACAGCCTCTACGCCTGGATATTTATTACCCTGCTGCCCCCGCTCTTTGGCCTGGAAGGGACGTTTGTAGACATTTCAATCGTAGAAGTCGCGAAAAGTGTTCTCATATATCTCGGGGTCCCCTTCGGTGCAGGGGTCGCAGGCCGTTTCGGGTTCATTAAGCTGAAGGGGCGGGAGTGGTATGAAAACCGTTACCTGCCGCTGGTCAGTCCCTTGACCATCACCGCTCTCCTATTTACTATCGTTGTCATGTTCAGTCTCAAGGGGAGCCTTATCGTTCAAATACCCTTCGACGTTGCTCGTGTCGCCGTGCCGCTCATCATCTATTTTGTGCTGATGTTTTTTATTACCCTGTGGTTTTCCTATAAGCTGGGAGCAGACTACGCCAAGAGCGCCTCGCTGTCGTTCACCGCTGCGGGCAATAACTTCGAGCTTGCAATTGCCGTTGCCATAGCGGTTTTCGGCCTCAATTCAGGCGCGGCCTTCGTCGCCGTAATAGGGCCGCTCATAGAGGTGCCAGTGCTTATACTTCTGGTAAGCGTGGTATTAAGGCTTCGAAAACAATGGGGTCGTAATTGGCCCGTCAGCTTGATAGGCTCTGCCGGAAGGCGATAATTCTTCGATATTTCAAACTCGCCCGGTACCGCAGGTTGGGTCAGCGGAGAGTAACCCGACAGGTCAAAGCCCCCCCAGCGCCCCCACCTCGAAGATTAAAAAAATTTATAAAATTCCTTAACGCTTTTTAAGCAAAAAGAGGCATAATATTTCAATGACCCGGCGGAAAAGGGTATAATATGGCTTAATCTTTCCGCCTTTTCGCCGAACTTTTAAGAGGACTTCTTATCCGGCTGCCCAGCCGCGCCGGCCCCCCGATATGCGCTACTACCCCGTCTTTCTCGACATATCAGGCAAACCCTGCGCGGTCGTGGGAGGCGGGGCCGTGGCCGAAAGAAAGGCCCGGGGCCTTCTGGCCGCCGGGGCGCGGGTGACGGTGATAAGCCCCGTGCTCACGGTGGGACTCGAAAGGCTCGCCGAAAAGGGGGAGGTCGGGCACGTCGGCAGGGCCTTAAGGCCGGGCGACCTCAAGGGCGCGAGCCTCGTAGTCGGGGCGTCGAGCTCGAAGGCCGCCAACATGGCCGCCTTCGAGGAGGCCCAAAGGCTCGGTATCCCGGCGAACACCGCCGACGACCCGGGGCTCTGCACGTTCATAGTCCCCTCGGTCATTGAGCGGGGCGGGCTGACGGTGGCCATCTCCACCTCGGCAAAGGCCCCGGCGCTAGCCAGAAGGCTCCGCGAAGAGCTCGAAGGGGTAATAGGCCCGGAGTACGAAACCGTCGTGGAGGTCATGGGCGCGGCGCGCAAACACCTGTTGAAAACGCCGATGGGCCGTGTTAGAAAAGAAAAAATCATGAAGGCCCTGGCCGCTTCCAACCTCCCCGCGCTCGCAGCCTCGGGGGACAGGGCCGGGATAAACGGCCTCCTTACGGGACTCCTCGGCCCCGGTGTAACGCTTTCTAAGCTCGGCGTAAGGCTTACCGGGGCAAGAAAGACCGGGGGCAAGGGGACGAAGGCAACGAAGTGAGTCACGCAACATTTTACATAACGGTCATCGCCTATCTCGCGGCCACATTCGTCTACATCGCCTATCTCGTGGCCAGGAAGGACGTCCTGCTGAAGGTCGGCCAGTGGGTGCTCGTCGGGGGGTTCTGCTTCCACACCGTAACCATCATCGTCCGGTGGATAGAGTCGGGCAGGACCCCGGCGACGAACCTCCACGAGTCGCTCACCTTCTTCTCATGGATGACGGTGGCGCTCTTCCTCTACATCCTCGTCAAGTACAGGCAGAGGGTCCTCGGGGCCTTTGTCACCCCCTTTGCGCTGGTGCTCATGATTACGGCCTCCTTCCTGCCGAAGGAGATAATCCCGCTCGCCCCGGTGCTGGTGAGCTACTGGCTGCCGGTGCACGTGATACTCGCCTTTATGGGCCACGCCTTCTTCTTCATCGCCTTCGCCCTCGGCGTAATGTACATGATCCAGGAGCGGTACCTGAAGCAGAAAAGACTCCGGGGCCTGTACTTCATACTCCCCTCCCTGGAGGTGCTCGACGAGCTTAACTACAAGTGCCTCCAGTACGGCTTCCCGCTGCTGACGCTTGCGATAATAACCGGGGCCATCTGGAGCGAGTACGCCCTCGGCTCTTACTGGCAGTGGAAGCACCGTCAGGTGCTTTCCCTCATAACCTGGTTCCTCTACGCGGCGCTCCTGCACGGGCGGCTCACCGTGGGCTGGAGGGGAAGGAGGGCGGCGATCTTCTCCGGCGTGGCCTTCATGGTGCTCATAAGCTCGTTTCTCATCATAAACTTCGTGCTCGGAGGGGCGCACGGCTTCGCCAATTAACGGTTACCGGAGATATTGAGGCTACAAAGGCCATGAACCTCATCATCATAGGACTGAACCACAAGAGCGCTCCGGTGGATATACGGGAGAAGCTGAGCTTCCCCGCCCACTCCATCGAGGAGCCCCTGAGGCTCCTTACTGGCCGCTACGGCCTGAACGAGGGGGTGATACTCTCCACCTGCAACCGCGTCGAGGTCCTCGCCATCATGAGCGACATGGAGAAGGGCGAGTGGCAGATAAAACGCTTCCTCGCCGACTACCACTCCATCCCGCTCGAAAAGCTCGACGACCACCTCTACGTCCACAGCGGCGAGGACGCCGTGCGGCACCTCTTCAGGGTCGCCGCCGGGCTCGATTCCATGGTCATGGGCGAGCCCCAGATACTCGGACAGGTGAAGGACGCCTACTCCTACGCCGTGGAGTACTCCACGGCCGGGGTCATAGTCAACAAGCTCTACCACAAGGCCTTTCAGGTGGCCAAGCGCATAAGGACCGAAACCCGGATAGGCGAATCGGCCGTCTCCATAAGCTTCGCCGCAGTCGAGCTCGCCCGGAAGATATTCGGGGACCTCACGGGCAAGTCGGGCATGCTCCTCGGGGCCGGAGAGATGGCCGAGCTCGCGGCACGCCACCTCCAGACCAACGGCATAAATGAGATTATAGTAGCCAACAGGACCTACGAGAGGGCCGTAGACCTCTGCCGCTGCTTCAACGGCACGGCCGTGATGTTCCGCGAGTTCCCCCACTACCTCGAGAGCGTGGACATAGTGATAGCCTCCACGGGGGCCCCCAACTTCATCATCCGGGCCGACCAGGTAACAGAGGTGATGCGGGGGCGGAAGCACCGTCCGATGTTCTTCATAGACATCTCAGTGCCGAGGAACATCGACCCGCTCGTCAACAACATCGAAAACGTCTACCTCTTCGACGTGGACGACCTCCAGGGCGTGGTGGAGGCCAACCTCTCGGAGAGGCGGAAAGAGGCCGATGAAGCGGAAGCCATAATCACCGAGGAGATAGAGAAGTTCTACAGGTGGATCAAGTCCCTCGACGTGGTGCCGACGATTATAGCGCTCCGCCAGCGCTTCGACTCCATCCGCAAGGCCGAGCTCGAAAAGGCCATCGCCTCGCTCGAAGGGATCGACGACAAACAGAAGAAGGTCCTCGGCGCCATGACCACAGCCATCATCAACAAGATACTCCACAACCCGGTGACCCACCTCAAGAAGGAGTCCAACAAGGTCGAGGGAGACCTCTATATCGACACGGTCATCAAACTCTTCGACCTCGACATGAACGACCTCAAGATGAAGAAGGCCCAGAACGACGAGGATTAGAGGGCAAGGAACCGTGAGGGCCGCCCCGCTTGACATGCCGGCGCCTTGTGGGTTAAAGGATAGGAAAATCAGAAGGGAAGGTAGACCGATTTGAAGTCATCGCTCGTAATAGGGACAAGGGGATCGAAGCTCGCTCTCTGGCAGGCGAGGTGGGTGAAGAAGGAGCTCGAAAAGAAGTACCCTGGCATGGAGGTCACCCTCGAGAAGATAAAGACCACCGGGGACAAGATAACCGACGTGCCTCTCGCCCAGGTGGGCGGCAAGGGCCTCTTCGTCAAGGAGATAGAGGAGGCGCTCCTCGAGGAGAGGGTGGACCTCGCCGTGCACTCCATGAAGGACGTGCCGACCTTCTTCCCAAGGGGCCTCGACCTCCGGTGCATAACCGAGAGGGAGGACCCGAGGGACGCGCTCTTTTCGAGGAACGGCACAGGGCTCGCCGACCTGCCGAAGGGGGCCAGGATAGGGACGTCGTCCCTCAGGCGCCAGGCCCAGATACTCCACTACAGGCCGGACTTCAAGATACTGCAGCTGCGGGGCAACCTCGACACCAGGCTCAGCAAGCTCGCCGACGGGCAGTACGACGCCATCATACTCGCCGGGGCCGGCGTCAGGCGCCTCGGCTGGACCGACCGCATAACCGAGTACATACCGGTGGAGATAAGCCTGCCGGCCATCGGCCAGGGGGCCCTCGGCATCGAGACCCGTGTCGACGACAACGCGGTCAACTCGCTCGTCGATTTTTTCAACCACCCGGAGACCTCCGACTGCGTGCGGGCCGAACGCGCGCTCTTGAAGCGCCTCGAAGGCGGCTGCCAGGTCCCCATAGCCGCCTACGCCACGGTCGAAGCCGACGCCTTGAGGCTCACGGGCCTCGTGGCCTCCACCGACGGGGTGACCATCGTAAAGGACGCCGTCGGTGGACCGAGGACAGACGCCGAGGCCATAGGCACGGCGCTGGCCGAAAGGCTCCTTGAGCTCGGCGCCTACGACATCTTAAAGGAGCTCTACGAGGTCGCGCCCGTGGAACCCCCGGGGTCGGCCTGAGGGCATTGGTTTAATCAGGAGCATCTTAACAAAGGGATATTCGTAAGAATATCCCTGTGTTTTTGTGAAAGAAAACAAGTCATGACAACTCAGGCCCGGCGCCGCGAAAAGACCGGTACCGGAGATGGGGGGGAGAGGCGTTAATGTTCAATCGGCCTATTCTTCTTCTCTTCTTTCTCTCCGGTGCGAGCAGTTTGATTCTCGAAGTTATCTGGGTTAAGCTCTTTTCCCTGATCTTTGGTAATACCGTTTTCGCCGTCAGCGCGGTCCTCTCCTCTTTTTTTTCCGGCCTGGCCCTGGGCAGCTACCTTTTGGGGCATTACTGCGATAGATACCGGGGCAAATACCTCGTTCTTTATGGACTGATTGAATTAACGATCGCCATTTACGCCTTTATCCTTCCCAGGCTCATCCCCCTGGTACACTTCGTCTACTTTCCGATGATTCAGGGAGAGTCCATGGGGTTTTACCAACTCTCCCTGGTCCGGTTTTCAATCGCTTTCCTGCTCTTGATCCTACCCACCACGTTAATGGGGGCAAGCCTTCCCGTCCTGACCCGTTATATCGTCTATGAACGCAAGACGCTCGGGACTTCGCTCGGTCGGCTCTACGCCTTCAACACACTGGGAGCCATGACCGGCACCATGGTGGCAGGCTTTATCCTGATCGTCCTGTTGGGGGTTTCAGGGGCGAACCTACTGGCCGTTTCCATAAGTACAGTTGTCGGCCTTACGGCGCTCTATCTCTCTAAATCAGAGGAAGAAAGAGCGCCTCAACCCCTGACGAGTGGCGGTGAGGAGGCAACCACCGACAGCCGGTCTGCTCTGCTGTTGGGGGCCTTTGCGCTTTCCGGTTTTTGCTCTCTGGCATACGAGGTCGTTTGGGTACGAGTCCTTTCAAACGTTTTCGGTCCTACCACTTATAGTTTTTCGATTATACTGACAACCTTTCTGGCCGGCATCGCTTCAGGCAGCCTCGTTGCCTCCCGGCTGGCCGATAGATGGAAATCCCTGTTAAATATTTTTGGGCTGATGGAGGTCGCCATAGGCCTGATGGCCATATCTATGCTCCCGTTCTTCAAGCAGCTGCCGGTTTGGTTCAGTCAACTCAGGACGGGAACGGACCTTTCATGGCACAGCATGATATCCATCGAGGTCCTCATCAGCTTCCTGCTCTTTTTCCCGCCGACCTTTCTCCTGGGGGGCATCTTCCCTCTCGTGGGGAAACTTTACGTACGAACCATCGGAAAGCTGGGCGGCGCCACGGGGAAGATGTACGCCATTAATACCCTGGGCGGCATCTTCGGGTCCGCTGTCGCGGGTTTTATCCTTTTACCCTGGCTGGGGGTGAAGGTCAGCATTTTATCTCTGGCAAGCCTCAATATAGGCATCGGCATCATTCTCGTTATAATGGACACCGGAGTCGCTCGAAAAACAATTACCGCATTTGGCAGCGGTTTGGCCCTTACCGGGCTTCTGTTTTATTTTTCCTCCTTTTCCATGATCGAGGGATTAAATCTGCTCTTTTATAAAGAGGACGTCGCCGCGAGTGTCGTCGTCGAAGAGTTCAAGGGCACGGTCTCCGTCTGGGTGAGCGGGCGCAGACAGGGCATGGCGCCAAAATATAAAACAACGAAAACAGACCCCATAAAAAAGATAGGTCACTTCCCGTTGCTGCTTCACCCGAACCCCAGAGAGGTCCTGATGGTCGGTTTGGGTACCGGCGTTTCATCGGGCGCGGTGGCGCTCCATGACGTGGACCGGGTCGACGTCATTGAAATCGTACCCAGCCTGGTGGAGACCCTCAAATTCTTCAAGGAAGCGACAAACGACATCTTACACGACCCTCGTTATAGATTTATCGTCGATGACGGAAGAAATTACATGGTCGCCTCGGGCAAGACCTATGACGTCATCATTTCAGACATCTACCACCCCGATGTCGCCGGAATCGGGAACCTGTATGCCAGAGAGTATTATGAAGCCATCCAAAAACGATTAAACCCGGACGGGCTCTATGCCCAGTGGGTTACGCTGTACCAGATGGGCCCCCGTGAGCTTCAATCGATCGTTGCGACCATGGCGGAGGTCTTTCCCCATGTCACGGTGTGGGCCCCCATGTTCACTTATCCCGGCGAGGTGGCCCTGATATTGGGATCGAACGAGGAGCTTATGGTGGATGAAAGCCGAATCGGCCGTCGGCTTCAAAACGAAAAGATCGCCGATGATCTCTTCGAAAAGTCCAATGTGCCCTCCCTCATGTCGAGCTATATCATGGACGAAAAGACGTTCAAGAACTTTCTGGACAAGGCCATAGTCAACACGGACGACTATCCGTTCATAGAGTATTCGGCGCCGAAAAAACGCTGGTCCAGAAAAGGCCCGAGCCTGGCCCTGAAGAACCTGGAATACCTTCAGGGGTTCGCAAATCCCGTAACCGCTCACCTTAAGACCGGGGACCGGCAACAGGTGGGCGAGCTGGCTGAAAAGTACTTCCAGGTTAGAAAGCACCTTTATCGAGGGGAAATTCTCAAGGCGAAGGGAAAGCACAGGCAGAGGCTGGAGGAGTATCTTCAGGCCGCTCGAATCGACGTCAACGACCCTTATCTCCACTCCGCGTTGCAGAAGACCCTGCTGGCCCTCTCCAGGGACTCGGCGAGGAAGGGGGACTGGGTCGAGGCCAACAGGTTCGTTCAATCCTATGACCTCCTGAAGGCGGCTGACCCCGCCGATGACGTGCGGGTTTTTTACGCCCGGTCCCTCCTCTTTGCCCGGTTGCAGGATTACGAAAGCGCGAGACGCCTCCTCCGGAAGGCTATTCAACTCGCGCCGGAAGCCGCGTACCTGCGGAATAAATTGAAAGATATGGAAAAAAGCGAGCGAAACGCCGAACAAGACTGAAACGGGTTCAGGCCATGGTCTGGCTGACGCATTCAATGTCATGCTGAATTCAGTTCAGCATCCAATTCGTTATCAGTTAGCAGTTAACAGTTATCGGATATCGGTCTACGGATAACGGGTAACCGGTTTGTCATGCTGGATTCGGTTCAGCATCCATGGTGCCTGCGCACGGCAAATACCAGGACGTTAGCTTCAGCCATAGAGTAACTTTAAGTCCGCAAACTCACGTCTTTAATCTCGCCGTCCGCAGAGGGGTTGCGGACCCCGGGTTTTTGAGGGATATTCAGTATATGGATATCCCTTTTTTATCTGGTGCCGGAAGATGCTCTATAAGATAGCCAAGGCCTTTCACCTCGTCGGGCTCGTCACCTGGCTCGGGCCATCCACGGGCGGGTATCTGCTGCTCCTGCTCGCAAGGGGCGATGGAAACCCCGTGGCCGAGCTATGGCTCCTCGACAGATACCTCGTGCTCATACACGTCGAGGCGGCGGGGCTCGCCCTGATGCTCGCAACGGGCCTCGTCATGCGCCTTTCGGCCCCGGCCCTCAAGGAGGCACGGTGGCTCAAGCTGAAGCTCCTCAAGGTCTTCTGCGTAATCGTCCCGCTCGAGGCGGCCCAGCTCCTCATCTATCACATAACCGTCAAGCCGGCGGTGGCCTCGGGCATAGGGGTCGCCGGGGCGGTCCGGGCCTTCGACCTCTTCAGCCTCGTCGCCCTGGTGCTCCTCGCCATAACCGTCCCGCTGGTATTCTACATGGCCGTCTTCAAGCCGGAGATAAAAAAGATGGACCGCTGAGGCGTCCGCCGCCCCCCGCTGGTTTTTAATCTTTTTGTAATTTTACGCTTCGGGTTTTTTTAATCCCGGTGGTGTATAAATATAGTCAGCGAGCGATAGCTAAAGACCTTTATGCGGATAGAGAAGGCCCCGGGATGCGAGACCGGGGCCTCTTTTTTTTCGGACGAGGGCGCCCCGCCGCCGCCCCCCGCCCGCGCCTCGAATCCGGGCGTAAATAAAAAATTGATTCCCCGCCCCTTCATCTGGTATACTGTCCATTCTAAATATCTAAAGAAAACAGCTATATATGCCGATTGGAGTATGGATTTAACCTTTTTCTAATCTCCCGGTGCAGGGATTTTAATTTTGATGATGTATAAATATCTACAGAGCGCGGCAGGCTGACAACCATGGCAAAGGGAAAAATCTATCTGGTGGGCGCCGGGCCGGGTGATCCGGGCCTTATAACGGTAAGGGGCATGGAGGTCATCGGCCGGGCCGACTGCATAGTCTATGACTTTCTCGCCAGCGCCCGCCTCCTCGAACACGCAAGGCCAGGGGCCGAGACGATATACGTCGGCAAGAAGGGCTCCACGAAGACGATAAGCCAGGCGGAGATAAACCGTCTTATCGTGGCAAAGGCCCGGGCCGGGAAGGTCGTGGCAAGGCTCAAGGGAGGCGACCCCTTCATATTCGGCCGCGGCGGGGAAGAGGCCGAGGAGGCCGTAAAGGCCGGTGTCGACTTCGAGGTCGTCCCGGGGGTCACCTCGGCCGTGGCGGCCCCGGCCTACGCCGGGATACCGCTCACCCACCGGGATTTTTCCAGCGCCGTGACCTTCATAACCGGCCAGGAGAACCCGATAAAGGAACGGGCCAACATCGCCTGGGACCGCCTCAGCACGGGCCGGGGCACGCTGGTTTTCCTCATGGGGTGGAAGAACCTTCCCTTCATAAGGAAAAAACTCCTCGCCAACGGCTGGGCGCCGTCCACGCCGGTGGCCCTTATAAGATGGGCCACCCTGCCGAAGCAGGTAAGCTGCACGGGGACCCTCGACGACATCGTACGGGTCGCCGAAGCAAAGGAGATACTCCCCCCGGTGGTCATTGTCATAGGGGACGTAGTGGGGCTCGCCGACCGCCTCGGCTGGTTCGAGACCAGGCCGCTGTTCGGCAGACGGGTCCTGGTGACGAGGACCAGGGAGCAGGCGGGCGAGTTCGCGGCGCTCCTCGAGGAGCAGGGGGCCGAGCCGGTGAGCTTTCCCACCATAAAGATAACGAACCCGCCCGCATGGGGACCGGTCGACAGGGCGATAAAGAGGCTCGGCTCATACGACTGGGTAATATTTACGAGTGTCAACGGCGTGGACCGCTTCTTCGGGCGCCTCTACAAATCGGGGCTCGACCTGCGGGAACTGAAGGGCGTCAAGGTCTGCGCCATAGGCCCGAGGACGGCCGAGGCCGTAAAGGGGCTCAGGATAAAGGTGGACCTGCTGCCCAAAAAATTCGTCGCCGAGTCCGTCCTCGACGCCCTCGGACGCCGCGGCATAAGGGGCAAGAGGTTCTTGCTGCCCCGCGCCCTTGTGGCCAGGGAGGTGCTCCCCACCGAGATAAGACGCCTCGGGGGCCGCATCGACGTCGTTCCCGTATACAGGACCGTAAGGCCGAGAAAGTCGGCCGAAGAGATGAGGGATTTATTAAAGTCCGGCGGCGTGGACGTCGTCACCTTCACCTCTTCCTCGACGGTCGTGAACTTCGCCGGGGCCTTCAGGAAGGGCGAGCTGCCGGGGCTTCTGGGCGGGGTACGGGTGGCGTGCATCGGGCCGATTACGGCCGACACGGCCCGGGGGTACGGCCTTTCGGTGGACATGATGCCGAAGAAGTATACAATACCGGGGCTTACGGAGGCGATGGCGGAGTATTTCAGAAATGCGTCAATTAAGGCATAGGCGACCGCGCTAAAATTGAAAAAGCGGGGCTTACGGAGGCGATGGCGGATTACTTCCGCAGGGCCTCTGTAAAGGCGTAGGCGACCGCGTTAAAATTGAAAAACCGGGGCTTACGGAGGCGATGGCGGATTACTTCCGCAGGGCCTCTGTAAAGGCGTAGGCGACCGCGTTAAAATTGAAAAACCGGGGCTTACGGAGGCGATGGCGGATTACTTCAGAAATGCGTCAATTAAGGCATAAGAGACCACGCTAAAGTTGAAAAAACGGAGAAGACAGAGATGACCTTTCCAGAGTTTCGTCCGAGAAGGCTTAGAAAAGGGGAGACCATGAGGAGGATGGTGCGCGAGACCGTGCTCACCCCCGACGACCTCATACTCCCGCTCTTCGTCACCTACGGGGAGGGGGTCAAAAAACCTATATCCTCCATGCCCGGGTCCTTCCAGATGTCGGTGGA
>JBHHVK010000019.1:0-17678 GCA_046754205.1 Thermodesulfobacteriota bacterium | reverse complement strand
GCTCGCTGGTGTAGTTGGTTATGTCCACCAGTATGGAGCGGATGCTGCGAAGGTCCTCGCGGCCGCCCTTCAGGTTGCTCGTCCCCTCGCTCGCCGAGGCGACCACGCGCTCCACCTCCTGGCGCAGCTCCTTGACTATGAGGGAGACGTCCTTGACGCTGGCGTTGGTGTTGTCGGCGAACCTGCGGACCTCGTCGGCGACCATGGCGAACCCCCTTCCGTGCTCCCCGGCCTTGGAGGCCTCGATGGTCGCGTTCAGGGCGAGCAGGTCCGTCTGTCTCGATATGTGGGTTATGACGTCGAGTATCTTCGGTATGTCGTTGAGCTTTTCCTCGAGCCTGCGGGCCGCGCCCTCGGTGTTCTCTATGCCCTTGAATATCATCTCCATCTTCTCCATGGCGCTGGTGGCGGTGGTGGCCCCTCTCTGCACCATGGAGTTGACCTTCTGGGAGGCGTTCGTCCCCTCGTTCACCCGGTTCGTCACCTCGTCGGCGAGCTCGCTCATGTCCCTTACGGTGGCGGCGGCCTCGTCTATGTGGTTAGCCTGCTCGAGGGCGCCGTCGAAGATGCGCGAGGTGCCGGCGATGACCTCCTGGCCGGTCTCGTGTCCCTTGGTCACGACGGCGCTGAACGCCTCCTGGGCATGGGCGAGTTTTGACGCGGTGTTCTGCATCTGCTCGACCAGTCTGCGGAGGTTGCCCCGCATGAGCCTCAGGGAATCCTCCAGCTCCGAGGTCTCGTCTTCGAATATCTTTCCGGCCTCGGGCAGGGCGTCTTCGCGCAGGTCGCCGCCCGACATCCTCTGCGCCATGTCACGCAACCGGCCGAAGTGCTTGGTAAGGCTCCTGGTGAAGATGGAGCCGAGTATCAGGCCGAAGACGATGGCCGTGAGAAAGCTCAGAGGGCGCCTGAGCCATTCGACGACGGCCGTTTTTTCTATCAGGTCCGGCACGAAGGCCGCGGCGGCCACCACGGCTATGAAGCCGAATATGAACTTGTAGCCGATGGGTATGTTCGTCTTGAAGGCCCTGGGCTTTGTCCGTGGGGGCGCAGGCTCAGGGGCGGCTGGCGGCCCTTTCTCGACCAGTGTCAAGTCTGGCGTGAGGTTCGCGGGTTGACCGACGACCTCATCCTCTTCATGGGCGGACTTTCTCCAGATATTTCTCATAGACCCTCTCCTTGGACTGTCATATGAGATAGATTCGGCAGAAAGGGCGTTCAGGTTTAGTAAAATCGGACAATGGGCCGAGATTGGCCCGGAGGCCCCCTGTCCCGGGGCGGGAAAGGTTAGGTGAAGGTACGGATGGTAGGGGCGCGGCGGGGTGGGGGGGGGAGGTCAGAAGTGCGTGAACCCCTCCCTTTTTATCTTCAGGGGGACGCCGTCCTCGCCCGTGACGGTTATCCCCTCTTCCGGCGGGGCGACCTCTCCCACCGGCGTCATCGCAAGCCCGAGCCTCGTCGCCAGCCTTTCGATTTTCGGTCCGTCGGCTGGCCGGGCCGTGAAGAGGAGCTCGTAGTCCTCGCCCCCGGCCAGGGCGAGGGCCGTCGCCCCGGTGCGGCCCCGCTCCTTCATGTGGCGCCTGAGCTCTCTGGAAAGGGGGAGGGCCGGGGCGCTCACCACGGCGCCGGTGGAGCTCTCCGAGCAGAGCCGCTTCAGGTCAATGAGGAGCCCGTCGCTGATGTCTATCATCGCCGTGGCGATGGAGCGGCGGGCGAGCCCGCGTCCGGCTTCGAGGCGGGCCGTTGGGTCGAGGTGCCTTCTCACGGCCTTTTTAAGCGGCCCCTTGAGGGCAGTAAGGCCCCCTCTTTTGAGCTCGGCGAGCCCGAGGGCCGAGTCCCCGAGCGTGCCCGTCACATAGATGGTCTCCCCGGGCCTGGCCCCCTTTCTGTAGACCACGCGTCCTTGCGGGGCCTCGCCGACAAGCGTTGTGGTGATGGAAAAAGAGCGGGACGCCCGGGCCGTGTTCCCTCCGGCGAGGACCGCGCCGGCGCCTTCGGCGACGTCGGAGACGCCTTTGTAGAGTCGGTCGATGAACTCAAGGGTGGTCCGCGCCGGGACCTGAAGCGAGATGAGAAAAAAAAAGGGCTCGCCGCCCATGGCGGCGATGTCGGAGATGGATATGCTGAGGGATTTTCTTCCGAGGAGATAGGGGTCGGCCCAGGCTCTCTGGAAGTGCGTGCCCTCGGCGAGGGTGTCGGTGGTGGCCAGTGTTACGGTCCCGGGCCCGGGCAGCGTTACGCTCGTATCGTCGCCTATGCCCTTGAGGACGCGCCGCCCCCGGGCGCCGCCCCCCAGCCCTTCGGCGGAGAAGCGCCTTTCGATGGCCTTTATGAAGTGGTCTTCTCCGATTTCCTTGAGGCGCATCTGTACCCGAAAGGCGAGGGGGCGGCGGCCCGCGGGCCCTCAGGCCCGGGCGTGTTTTCTCCCCGCGCCCGCCTTCTTTTTGAGTGGTGTCTTGGCGGCCGGCGCCTTCCTCGACGCCCGGCCCTTCTGCTTGAAGATGACCTTGAGGACCTCGTCCATGTGGGATACGGGCACGAACTTGATCCTCTTGCGCATCTCGGCGGGTATCTCCTTGAGGTCCTTCTGGTTTCTTTCGGGGATGATGATGGTCTGTATCTTCGCCCTCAGCGCCGCGAGGCACTTGTCCTTCACGCCCCCCACTGGCAGCACCCTGCCCCGCAGCGTTATCTCCCCGGTCATGGCCACGTCCTTGTCCACCGGGGTCTTCGTGAGGGCTGAGATGAGGGCCGCGGCCATGGTTATGCCCGCCGAGGGGCCGTCCTTGGGGATCGCCCCGGAGGGGACGTGGATGTGTATGTCGAGGTTTTTGTAGAAATCCGGGGCGAGGTCGAACTCCGCGGCCCTGGCCCTGGCGTAGCTTAGCGCCGCCTGGGCCGACTCCTTCATGACGTCGCCGAGCTGCCCGGTGAGGGTCAGATGGCCCCTGCCCTTCATGGTGGAGGCCTCGATGTAGAGTATCTCGCCACCGACCGGCGTCCAGGCGAGCCCCGTGGCCACCCCGACCTCGTCCTTTTCCTGCTCGGCCTCGGGCATGTACCTGACCACACCGAGGTAGTTCTGAAGCACCCTGGGCGTTATGGCCGGCGGCGGCTTCTTGCCCTCGGCCACCTTCCGGGCCACCTTCCTGCAGAGCGCGGCCACTTCGCGTTCGAGGTTCCGGAGGCCCGCCTCGCGGGTGTACTCGCTTATGACCTTCTGCAGGGTCTCGTCGGGCAGTACGAATTGCCTGGGGGTTATCCCGTGCTCCTCGATCTGCCTCGGTATGATGTACTTTCTGGCTATGACTATCTTCTCCTCCTCGGTGTAGCCGGGCAGCCTTATGAGCTCCATCCGGTCAAAGAGCGGGGCCGGTATGGGGTCCTCCATGTTCGCGGTGGTTATGAACATGACCTTCGAGAGGTCGAAGGGCACGCCGAGGTAGTGGTCCGAGAAGGCGTAGTTCTGTTCCGGGTCGAGGACCTCGAGGAGCGCGCTCGACGGGTCGCCGCGGAAGTCCATCCCTATCTTGTCTATCTCGTCCATCATGAAGACGGGGTTGTTCGTGCCCGCCTGCTTGATGCCCTGTATGATGCGTCCGGGCAGCGCCCCGACGTAGGTCCGCCTGTGGCCGCGGATCTCGGCCTCGTCCTTTATGCCGCCCAAGGAGATACGGACGAACTTCCTGCCCATGGCCTTGGCGATGGACCGTCCGAGGGAGGTCTTGCCGACCCCCGGGGGGCCCACGAAGCAGAGTATGGGCCCCTTGGTCTTGCTCTGGAGTTTCCTGACGGCGAGGAACTCGAGTATGCGCTCCTTGACCTTTTCGAGGTCGTAGTGGTCCTCGTTCAAGATCTTGCGCGCCCTGTTCACGTCGAGGGTGTCATCGGTGGAGTTGCTCCAGGGCAGGTCGGCGAACCACTCGAGATAGGTCCTGGTGATGGCGGCCTCGGCCGCGTCGGGGTGCATCATCTCAAGCCGGTCGAGCTGCTTGAAGGCCTCCTTTTCGACCTCAGGCGGCATCTGGGCCTTCTTGAGCCTGTCGCGGAGCTCCTCTATCTCCTCGATGCCCTCCTCCATGTCCCCGAGCTCGCTCTTGATGGCCCGGATCTGCTCGCGGAGGAAGTACTCCCTCTGGGTCCTGTCCATCTCCTCCTTGGCCTGGGACTGAATCTTGGCCTGCACCTCGGATACCTGGGTCTCGCGGGTGAGCACCTCGCTTACGTGCTTGAGCCTGCGCATGGGTTCGTCTATCTCGAGTATGGACTGGCCCTCCTCGACCTTGAGCCCGAGGTTGCTGGCGACGAGGTCGGCCATGCGCCCGGGGTCGGTGATGTTCTCAAGGACCATCATCACTTCCTGGAATACGCTCCTGCCGAGGGTTACGAGCCTTTCGAGCTGTTCCTTGACGGTGCGCATGAGCGCTTCGACCTCGACGGGCGCCACGATGAGCGGCGGCTCCTTTATCTGCTCGACGTCGGCGATAAAGGTTGGCTTCGTCTGCGTGAACTTCCTTATCTTTCCCCTCGAAAGGCCCTGGACCAGTATCTTGACCCGCCCGTCGGGGAGCTTGAGCATGCGCATTATCATGCAGACCGTCCCGGAGGTGTAGATGTCCTCTGGCTCCGGGTCTTCCTTGGCCACGTCCTTCTGTGTGGCCGTGAAGACGAGCCTGTCCTTCGAGAGCGCCGCGTCCACGGCGTTTATGGAACGCTCCCTGCCCACGAAGAGCGGGACTATCATGAAGGGGAATATCACGACGTCCCTTACCGGCAGCACCGGCAGGGTGTCGGGGATGACCACCTGGTCCTCATCTCTTTCTATCTCAGCCATTATCCTTCCCTTCGGGGTTATTCAAGGGGCGTCAACCGGACTCGACCTCTACCCTCTTGGTCTGCGAGCGCTTGTCCTCTATCCTCGGTATCTCCACGGTGAGCACGCCGTTCTTGTAGAGTGCCTTTGTCCTCATCGTGTCCACGGGGAAGGGTATCTCCACGGACCTGTAGAGACGTCCGAAGACCCTCTCCATGCAGACGTAGTTCACCTTGTCCTCGTCGAAGCACTCGTACTTCAACGCCTTTATGGTGATGCTGCCCTTGTGGAGGAATACCTCTATCTCGTCTTTTCTGACCCCCGGCATCTCCACCTCTATAAAGAGGCTCTCAGGGGTGGAGTAGACGTCAACGTCCGGGATGTGGGTTATGGGCTCTCCGGAGAAGGGCCCGATGTCGTCTTCGGGGTCTGCGAGGAGAGTGTCGAGGTTCTTTATCTTGACGGATGTAAACCCCTGCGGGGGTTTTTTGGACATCTTTGACATCTCTTTCCGTCCTCTTTAGCGGCGCGCGCCCCTGCCCGTCCGTCGAAGACCCGGGGCGGGCTCAGAGGTCGAGGCCCTTGAGAAACTTCTTGAAGTCCCTTCTCAGGTCCGCCCTCTTAAGCGCCATGCAGACGTTGGCCTTGAGAAAACCGAGCTTGTCTCCGGCGTCGTAACGGTCGCCCTCGAACTCGCAGGCGTATACCTCCTCGGTCTTGAGGAGGGCCTTCATGGCGTCGGTGAGCTGAATTTCCCCTCCACGGCCGGGCTTCGTCGCATCAAGGGCCTTGAATATCCCCGGCGTCAGGATGTATCTGCCGATTATGGCGAGGTTCGACGGCGGGGGCCCCTTGGGTTTTTCCACCATGTCCGATATCCTGTAGACCCGGGGGGCGACCTTTGTGGCCTTGACCATGCCGTAGAGGTGCGCCTCGCTGCGCGGCACCTTCTGTACGGCGACGACGCTCGAGCCGAACCTGTCGTAGACCTTGAGCATCTGTTTCATGGCCGGGACCCTGGCGTCTATGATGTCGTCTCCGAGGAAGACCGCGAAGGGCTCGTCGCCGATGAGGTTATGGGTTATCTTTATGGCGTGGCCGAGGCCGAGCGGCTTTTTCTGCCTGGTGTAGGCGAAGTGGACGAGCTCGGAGACCTCCTCGACCATCTCCAGGAGGTCGTGCTTGCTCTTGTCCTTGAGGAGCACTTCGAGCTCAAGCGAGGTGTCGAAGTGGTTCTCTATGGCGGTCTTTCCCATGCCCGTGACGATGACCATCTCCTCGAGCCCCGAGTTCTTCGCCTCCTCGACGGTGTACTGGATTAGCGGCTTGTCGATGAGCGGGAACATCTCCTTGGGGATGGCCTTGGTGGCCGGCAGGAACCTGGTGCCGAACCCTGCGGCCGGGAATATCGCCTTTTTGACCTTCGCGTGGGTCTTCGCTGCCCTTTTCTTTGCCATGTTCTGGATAATAATAATTTTCCGGTGAGAAGTCAAGCGAAGGGGCGGGGGGCGCCCTTCGGGGGGTGCGGGAGAAGAGGCGCTCAGCCCACGGGTTCCAAGATGGCGTACTTGACGGCGAGTTTTTTCGTCCCGGCGTCGCGGAACTTTATGGTGAGCCTTGCGTCCTCGCCGACGCCGGTGCGGTCCTTTATGACGCCGACGCCGAAGTTCGGGTGGGCGACCCTCATGCCGACGTAAAATCCCGAGGCCGGGGCGGACTCCACCTGGCTATCCTCGGTGGTGTAGTAGGGCTCGTCGGAGACGTATACGTCGCCGTCGTCGTCGGCCTCGAAAGCGGAGCCGAAGCCGCTCCGGGGGGCCTCCATCTCGAGGTGTTCGTCGGGTATCTCGCCGATGAACCTCGACCGCATCTGGTACCGGGTCTCGCCCCAGATGTGGCGCGTGGCGGCGCTCAGGAGGTAGAGCCGCTCCATGGCCCGCGTCATGCCGACGTAGCAGAGGCGGCGCTCCTCCTCGAGGCCCTCGGGGTCGTCCATGCTCCGGGAGTGGGGGAAGATCCCCTCTTCCATGCCGGCCACGAAGACGGCCTTGAACTCCAGCCCCTTGGCCGAGTGGATGGTCATGAGGGTGAGCCGCTCGGTTTCAGCGTCGTAGCTGTCTATGTCGCTTATAAGGGAGACGTGGTCGAGGAAGTCGGCGAGCGTGGCCCCGGGGTTCGCGGCCTCGAAGTCCTTTATGGCCGAGACGAACTCGAAGAGGTTCTCCACCCTGCCGAAGGCCTCCTCCGTGCCCTCCTCCTGGTACATCATCATGTAGCCCGAGTCCTCAAGGAGCTTCAAGGCGAGGTCCCCGAGGCCGCCCCCCCCGCCCCCCCGCCCTCGCCCGCCCCGAGGTCTTTCTTAAAGGAGTCGAAGGCGTCTATGAAGGCGCGGGCGCGGGTCCTGGCGAGCATGCCCCGGGCGTCGGCCTCGCGGAGGGCGTCGAATATGGAGACGCCGAGCTCGGCGGCGAGCCCCTTTATGCGGCCCACCGTGACGGCGCCTATCTTCCGCGCCGGCCTGTTCACCACCCTCTGGAAGCTCATCGCGTCGTCCGGGTTGGAGGCGAGCCTGAGGTACGCTATGGCGTCCCTTATCTCCATCCTGTCGTAGAACCTGACGCCGCCCACGACGGTGTAGGGCATCCCCTCCCTTATGAGCTCCTCCTCGAAGACCCTCGACTGGGCGTTGGTCCTGTAGAATACGGCTATATCCCCGAGGCCGACCGGCCCGCCGGCGCTGCCGCCGGTAAGGCGGCGCATGTGGCGTATCACGCGGCGGGCCTCGTCGTACTCGTCACGGGCCTCCTCGTAGATAATCGTCGCGCCCTCAGCGTTCTCGGTCCAGAGGTTCTTTTCGAGCCTCCGGGCGTTCCTGCAGATGACCGCGTTGGCCGCGTCGAGTATCGTCTTCGTGGAGCGGTAGTTCTGTTCGAGCCTTAGGACCGTGGCGTCCGGGTAGTCGCGCTCGAAGTCGAGGATGTTCGATATGTCCGCCCCCCTCCAGGCGTAGATGCTTTGGTCCGGGTCGCCCACGGCGAAGATGTTCCGGGAGCCCGAGGCGAGCATGTTCGTCAGCAGGTACTGGGCCCGGTTGGTGTCCTGGTACTCGTCCACCAGGATGTAGCGGAACCGCCTCCTGTAGTCCTCGAGCAGGTGGGGGTTGTTCTTGAAGAGCGATATGGGCTCGCAGATGAGGTCCCCGAAGTCCCGGCAGTTCATGTCCCGGAGCCTCCTGTCGTACTCGGCGTAGACCCGCGCCACCCTCTCGGCCAGGAAGTCCCCGGCCCCGGCCGCGAACTCCCCGGGGCCGATGTTTTCGTTCTTCGCCTGGTTTATCCTCCAGAGTATGGACCTCGGGGCAAAGGACTTGTCGCTGATGGAGAGGTCGCGCATCACCTCCTTTACGAGCGCCAGCTGGTCGTCGTCGCCGTAGACTGTCAGCTGGCCCGCGCCGCCGACAAGCCGCGACTCGCGCCTGAGTATCCTGAGGCCGAGGGAGTGGAAGGTGCCGAGCCAGAGGTCCCCGGAGCCCGGGCCTATGAGGCGTTCGAGGCGTCCGCGCATCTCGCCGGCGGCCTTGTTCGTGAAGGTGACGGCGAGTATGTTGCCGGGCGGGACGTCCTTTCTGGTGACGAGCCAGCCGGCCCGCGCCGTGAGGACCCGGGTCTTTCCCGAGCCCGCGCCCGCGAGTATAAGGAGAGGCCCGTCGCCGAAGGTGGCGGCCTCGCGTTGAACGGAGTTGAGTGTTTTTATGAACATGGCCTGAAAGGTCCTGTCATGCTGAATTCATTTCAGCATCCCGTTCCTGATCGGTTATCAGTTATCGGTTATCGGATAACGGTCAACGGGTAACCGAAGGCCATTATAACCCAAGAGGCGTCCGATATAAAGGGCAACGGGGCAAGTGCGGGGATTTTTGCCGCCCGGCCCCTCGCCCGGGCCGCGGGGGGCGCAAATCCCCTTGCAAAGCCCCATCCCTTTCTGCTAACTTGGCATTATTATGAGCGTTAACGTCATATTCGCCGCCTCCGAGGCCGCGCCCTTCGCCAAGACCGGCGGGCTCGCCGACGTGGCCGGGTCCCTGCCGGTGGAGCTTAAGAGGCTCGGCTGCAAGGTCGTCCTCTTCATGCCGCTTTACCGGGAGGTCCTGGAAAAGGGTTTCCGGCTCTACGAGGTGGACCTCGACATCGACGTGCCGCTGGGAGAGGAGTCCCACAAGGCGCGGCTCTTCAAGGGCAGCCTCGGCGAGATGCCCGTATACTTCATAAAGCGCGACGAGTACTACGACAGGACGTACCTCTACGGCACGCCCGAAGGGGATTACTTCGACAACCTCGAACGCTTCTGCTTCTTTTCCCGCGCGGTAATCGAGTCGGTCAAGGCCTGCGGCTTCAAGCCCGACATCATCCACTGCAACGACTGGCAGACGGGGCTCGTGCCGGCCTACCTGAAGGACGTCTACGCCTCCGACGACTACTTCTCAAAGGTCTCCACGGTGCTCACCATCCACAACCTCGCCTACCAGGGGCTCTTCCACCCGAGCAAGTTCCCCCATACGGGGCTCAGCCCGGCCATGTTCAACCCCGAGGGGGTCGAGTTCTGGGGAAGGCTCAACTTCCTCAAGGCCGGCATAGTCTTCGCCGACGCCATAACGACCGTCAGCGAGGCCTACTCCCGGGACATCCGGACCGAGGAGCACGGCTGGGGGCTCGACGGGCTCCTGAGGAAGAGGAGCGAAGACCTCTGCGGCATACTGAACGGGGTCGATTACTCGGAGTGGAACCCCGAGACGGACAGGCTCATACCGTCGAAGTATTCCATCAAGAACATGAGGGGCAAGTCCTGGTGCAGGCGCAGGCTCCTGCGCGAGATGAAGCTGCCGCTCGGCAGGGAGGTCCCGCTGGTGGGGGTGGTCTCCAGGCTCGCGGGACAGAAGGGCATGGACATACTCTCCAAGGCCATACCGGCCCTTGCGAAACTCGACCTCGGGCTCGTCATGCTCGGCAGCGGGGACCGGAAGTACCAGACCATCATGGAGGAGCTCTCCGCGAGGTTTTCGCACAGGGTAGCCGCACACATCGGCTTCGACAACCGGCTCGCCCACCTGATAGAGGCCGGGTGCGACATGTTCCTCATGCCCAGCAGGTACGAGCCCTGCGGGCTCAACCAGATATACAGCCTCAAGTACGGGACCATCCCCATCGTGCGGGCCACCGGAGGGCTCGACGACACGGTAAGGGACTTCAGGGAGGTCGCCCGGGGCAGGACTAAGGGGCCGGCGAACGGCTTTAAATTCGACGAGTATACGCCCGAGGCCCTCGTGGCGAAGGTGGCCGAGGCCGTGGAGGTATTCGGCGACAAAAAGGCCTGGCGCGAGCTCCAGACCGAGGCCATGGTGGAGGACTTCTCCTGGCACTCCTCGGCGCTCAAGTACATAGACCTCTACAGGCGCGTAATCGACAGGACCGAAAAGAGGAGGGCCGAGGAGTCGGCCCTGAGGGCGGCCATGGCCCCACGCACCGCCCCTTCCGCCGCGGCGCCTCCCCCCGCCGCCACCCCCGCCGAAGGCGGCGCGGCCCCTGCGGCCGGGGGCGGAGAAAAAAGGCCCTCCCCCGTGCCGGGGACCATCCCCCCCGATGCCCCCAAAGAGACAGGGTCGGACGATTAGTGCCTAAAGATTAGGCACGAGCGGCTTGCCCGTCTCCACTCCTCCCGGGACCTTTCAGGATAAAACCTATTAAAATCAGGTACTTGTCTTGGATCTGCCCTTCTGGCACCGGTTTTGCTACGTTGTAAAGGTCATGAAGGGGATAGCCATCATAGACGACGACCCCACGCAGAGGTCGGTCCTGAAGGCGCTGGTGGAGGACGCGGGCTACCGCGTTGTGGCCGAAGGCGCGGACGGAAGCGTGGCCCTCGGCATCTGCAAGGACTCGAGGCCCGACGCCGTGATAATGGACGTCAGGATGCCCGGCATGGACGGCATAACCGCCGCCGGCGTGCTCGCCAGGCTCTGCCCGGTGCCGGTGGTGCTGCTCACCGCCAACGACGACCCGGAGACCGTCCGGAGGGCCACCGAGGCGGGGGTCATGGCCTACCTCATTAAGCCCGTAAGGGCCGAGGAGCTCTCCCCGGCCATAGAGCTCGCCTGCGGCAGGCACGCGGAGTTCGAGACCCTGAAGCGTGAGAACAGGGACCTGAAGTCCGCGGTGGAGGCTCGCAAGGTAATAGAAAAGGCAAAGGGGCTTTTGATGGAAAAGGAAGGACTGACCGAGGCCGAGGCCTTCGCCAGGCTCAGAAAGACGAGCATGAGCAGGAGAAAGACCATGCGGGAGGTGGCGGACGTGATAGTACTCGCGCTCGGGCCCGGGACCGGGACAAGGGGGGGGAGGGGGCGGAGGGTTTGAAGGGGCGGCAAGACGCTAAAAAGCTTCTCGTAATCCAGCAGGTCCCCCACGAGGGGCCGGGCATAATAGGGCCGCTCGCCGCAAGGGAGGGGTTCCGCATGGAGACGGTAAGGGCCTGGCTTACCGGCCCCGCGGCGCGCGTGCCCCGTTCCGTGGAGGGGTACTCGGCGCTTCTAGTCCTCGGCGGGCCCATGGGGGTTTCGGATATAGCCAGGTTCCCCTTTCTCGCCTCCGAGCTCCGGCTCATAGAGTCCGCCCTCAAGCGCGGGGTCCCGACCCTCGGAGTCTGCCTCGGAAGCCAGCTCATCGCAGCGGCCGCCGGGGCCCGGGTCTACAGCGGAGAGGCCAAGGAGATAGGCTGGTACCCGGTGACCCTCACCGACGAGGGGCGCAGCGACAGGCTCTTTGCCGGCCTCGCCGGCACCTTCACTGTCTTCCAGTGGCACGGGGACACCTTCGACGTCCCCGCCGGCGCCGTTAACCTCGCCGGAAGCGAGCTCTTCGCCAATCAGGTGATAAGGGTCGGCCCCAGGGCCTACGGCGTACAGTTCCACCTCGAGGTCACCGGGCCGATGGTCCTCGAATGGCTCAGGGTTAATTCCGATGAGCTCGAAACGGTCAGGGACTACATCGACCCCGTGCGGATAGCCGACCAGACCCGGGCGCACCTGGCCGGGCTCCATGGACGCGGAAAGACCTTCATAAGGAGGTTCCTGAGGTTGGCCACTTAGAGGTCAGCCCGTGATTAAAAAGTGTGCAACAGGCGGTCGTGGGAGGGTCGCCGGGAGGGTGTCCTCTATGGCGGTAATGCCTGAAAGCCAAGTAAGTTCAAAGGGTTGCGTCGAAAATCCCGGCATTGGCACCGCATTTGCTATAGATACAATAGATACTATGCTCAGCCGCCGCAACAGGCGGCCACCAAGCCACAGGGCCGTGGCTCAGGTATACGGGTTTTTTGCCGCACCCGGGGTTTGCCGGCACCGTAGCCGGAATAGGGAGATGGGGCGTGAAGTCAATGGCGACTTACAGGAGGTGTCAACGACGATGTCTTACGGGTTTGCTGTAGAAAAGGGCGTTATTTCAGATTATTTCAGCAAGGGAAGACGAAGAAAGATCTACAGGGGGGTCGCAGCTGCAGTCTTGCTCCTGCTCATCGCCGCCGCCCCATCTCTGGCGGGCGACGAGGCGGCGGGGGCGGCGGCGATAGACAAGGCGGACACCGCCTGGGTAATGATATCGACCGCCCTCGTCATGCTCATGGTCCCGGGGCTTGCGATATTCTACGCCGGCATGGCCCGCAGGAAAAACGTCCTCGGGACGATGATGCACAGCTACTTCATCCTCTGTCTGGTCAGCATCCAGTGGGTCCTGTGGGGTTACAGCGTAAGCTTCGGCGGCGACATAATGGGCACCTTCGGCGGCCTCGATTATCTGGGCCTGAAGGACGTCGGGACCGAGCCCAACGGCACCATACCCCACCTGGTCTTCATGATGTTCCAGGGGATGTTCGCCGCCATAACGGTCGCCCTCATCACCGGGGCCTTCGCCGAGAGGATAAAGTTCTCCGCCGTCGTCATATTCAGCATACTCTGGGCCGCCGTCGTCTACGACCCGCTCTGCCACTGGGTATGGGGGGGCGGGTGGCTCGCCAGGCTCGGGGTGGTGGACTTCGCCGGCGGGATAGTCGTCCACATAAGCTCGGGCATTTCAGCCCTTGTGGCGGCGCTCGTGGTGGGCGCAAGGCGCGGGCACCTGAAGGAGCACACCCCGCCGCACAACCTGACGCTCACGCTCATGGGCATGGGGCTCTTGTGGTTCGGCTGGTTCGGCTTCAACGCCGGGAGCGCCCTGGCGAGCGACGGCACGGCGGCCGTGGCCTTCGTTACGACCAACACGGCGGCGGCGGCCGGCACGCTCGCCTGGACCTTCATCGAGTGGAAGCAGAGCGGCAAGCCGACGCTCCTCGGGGCCATGTCCGGCACGGTGGCCGGCCTGGGGTCGATAACCCCGGCCGCCGGGTTCGTAACCCCGGGCTCCGCGATAATCATCGGACTCGTCGGAGGGGGCCTCTGCTACATCGCGGTGAGCGTGATGAAGCCGAAGCTCGGTTATGACGACACCCTCGACGTCTTCGGCATACACGGCGTGGCCGGGGTGTGGGGGACCCTCGCTACCGGCGTATTCGGCGTCTACGGGATAAAGGGACTGGTTACCGGCCATACCTCCCAGTTCGTAAGCCAGCTTATAGGGGCCGCGGCGACCGTGGTCTTCTGCGTGGTGGCTACATACGTGATACTCAAGGTGGTCGACGCCGTAGTCGGCCTCAGGGTGACGCCCGAGGAAGAGCTCCAGGGGCTCGATCAATCGCAGCACGGCGAAAGCGGCTATACCTTTTAGGGTGTCGTAAGGCCGCCCGGCGGCAGAGACATACAGAAAGCCCTGCACAATGTCGTGCCGGGCGCGGAACCGAGGCAAAGGCGCCTTCAGTCAGCGGGACTTGAGTCCCGCCGATGAAAGGCGCCTTTTTATTTCCTTGGAAAAAAAACAACGGGAGGAAGAGAAAAGATGAAGTTCAGGATAATCATGGCAGCCCTCGTGGCCGCATTCCTTGCCGCAGTGGCGGGGGTACCCGCCGCCCATGCCGCAGCCGGGTCGGCGAGCGTGGATTTTCTTAACAACTACGTATGGAGGGGCCAGAAGCTCTCCGATGACAACGGCGTCGTTCAACCCTCGCTGGACATCTCCCACAGGGGGTTTGCGGCCAACTACTGGGCCAACTTCGACCTCGACACGGGAGAAAACACCGAGACGGACTTCACCCTCAGCTACTCGACGGCTGTAAAGGGGATAGAGGGGCTCGAGGTCGGGGCCGGCTACATACACTACGGCCTCGACGGCGCCCCGGACACCCAGGAGTTTTACATCTCCGTGGCCTACGGGGTCTTCCTGAACCCGTCGGTCACGCTCTACTACGACTCCGACGAGGGCGACGGCGGCTTCGTTATCGCGGGGGTCTCTCACTCCCTCGACCTTGCCAGGGACATGGCCCTGAATCTCGGCTTCACGGCGAGCGTGAACCTCGAAGACAGGGTGATGGGCTTCGATTCCACGGGCAAGGAGTTCACGGGGTTCTACAACGGCGAGGTCTCGGGGTCGGTTACCATCCCGGTATTCGAAGGCGTGACCATAGAGCCGAAGGTGGCCTGGTCCTTTCCCCTCACCAACGACGCCAGAGACGCCATTGAGTCATTGAACGCGGACAGTCAGAGCTCCATCGTCCACGGCGGCGTGAACTTCACTTATGCGTTTTAGGGACCAAGGAGCCCCGGACATATGAAAAAGGTAGAGGCGATTATAAAACCCTTCAAGCTCGAGGAGGTGCAGAACGCCCTCAACGAAAAGGGCATAGAAGGGATGACCGTCACCGAGGTCAAGGGCTTCGGAAGACAGAAGGGGCATACCGAGTTCTACCGTGGGGCCGAGTACACGGTGGACTTCCTGCCAAAGATAAAGATAGAGATCGTAACGACCGACGAGCTCGCCCCAGAGGTGGTCGAGGCCATCGTGGCGAGCGCCAGGACCGGCAAGATCGGCGACGGCAAGATATTCATCCACCCGGTGGAGGATACGGTCAGGATAAGGACGGGTGAGAGCGGCGAAGGCGCGCTTTAACAGGCAGGCCCTAATCTTCAAGCCCCTGAGGAGGATAAAGATGTTCAGGAAAACGCTTCCATTATTGATTGCGCTGTTGCTCGCGCCTGTCGCGGCCTTCGCCGGGGATGGCGAGGCGGCCATAAATTCCGGGGATACGGCCTGGATACTCGTCTCCACCGCCGCGGTGATGCTCATGACCCCGGGGCTCGCCCTCTTCTACGCCGGGATGGTTAGGGGGAAGAACGTGCTCGGGACCATCATGCACAGTTTCTTCATACTCTGCCTGGTAAGCGTCCAGTGGGTCCTCTGGGGATATACCCTCGCCTTCGGGCCCGATAACGCCGGCGTTATCGGGGGCCTCGCCTATCTGGGGCTGAACGGGGTGGGGATCGAGCCCAACGGCACCATACCGCACCTGCTCTTCATGATGTTCCAGGGGATGTTCGCGATAATTACCGTGGCCCTTATTACCGGCAGCTTCGCCGAGAGGATGAAGTTCTCCGCCTTCATAATATTCGCCGTCATCTGGACCACCGTGGTCTACGACCCGATATGCCATTGGGTATGGGGCGGCGGCTGGCTCGGCGACCTCGGCGCCCTTGACTTCGCCGGCGGCACGGTCGTGCACATAAGCTCCGGCATATCCGCCCTGGTGGCGTGCATAGTCATAGGCAGGCGGACCGGCTACCCGAGGGAGGCGATGCCCCCCCACAACCTCCCGATGACCATACTCGGCACGGCGCTGTTGTGGTTCGGGTGGTTCGGCTTCAACGCCGGGAGCGCCCTTGCCGCCGACGGCATAGCCGCCGTGGCCTTCGTGGCCACCAATACCGCCGCCGCTGCCGCGGCCCTCGCCTGGGTCTTCGTCGAATGGGCGCAGAGAGGCAAGCCAACGGCCCTCGGCGCGGCCTCCGGCGCCGTGGCCGGCCTCGTGGCCATAACCCCGGCCGCCGGTTTCGTCGGCCCCGTATCGTCCATAATCATCGGTATAGGGGCGGGGGTCTTCTGCTACCTGGCGGTGAGCTTCGTAAAACCGAGGCTCGGCTACGACGACTCCCTCGACGTATTCGGCATACACGGCATCGGCGGCATATGGGGGGCCCTGGCCACCGGGCTCTTCGCCTCGGTGGGGGCCGAAGGGGCCTTCTTCGGCAACCCCGGTCAGATGAAGGCCCAGTTCATAGGTGTGATCGCGACGGTGGTGCTCGCCGGGGTCGCCTCCTTCATCATCCTAAAGGTCCTCGACGCGGTGATAGGTCTGAGGGTGGGCAAGGATGAAGAGTCCGAAGGGCTCGATATCTCCCAGCACGGAGAGAGCGGGTATACGACGAGGTAACCCGTCTTGCAGGGCTCGACCGAAGGTTTCAGATAGAGGTCGATAAACGTCCCTGTCGGCAGTGCAAGGGCGTCCGGGCTTTGAGTCACTACAGACCCCGACGCCCTTGCGTTTTTTTCAAGAGAGGTACTTTATCATGAACAAGAAGATGAGGCTCGTCATAATCGGAGGCGGCATGGCCGGCTCCGCCTGCCTCGAGGAGATCGCCTGCCTCGACCCGGAAAGGTACGAGATAACGGTCTTCGGGGCGGAGCGCCACCCCAACTACAACAGGGTGCTTCTGGCCCAGGTCCTTACGGGCGAGAAGTCCATCGATGAGATAACGCTCCTTGACCGGGACTGGTACGAGTCCCGGGGCGTCCGGCTACTCACGGGCGCGATGGTCACCTCCATTGACCGGGTATCGAGGAAGGTGGTCTGCGCCGACGGCGCGGAGGAGCCCTATGACAGGCTCATCCTGGCAACTGGCGCCCTGCCCGTCATCCCGCCCATCACCGGGGCGGACAAGGAGGGCGTGGTCGCCTTCAGGAACATCGCCGACTGCGAGAGGATAAAGGGGGTCTTTGGCGGGGCCCCGGAGCCGCGGAAGGCCGTGGTCATCGGAGGTGGGCTCCTCGGGCTCGAGGCCGCCTGGTCTCTCAAGACGCTCGGGGCCGATGTGACGGTCGTCCACCTCGCCTCGAGGCTCATGGAAAGGCAGCTCGACGAGGCCGCTGCCGGCCTCCTCAAGGAGGACATGGAGGCCCTCGGCATCGAGGTGCGCCTTGGCACGGAGACGGTCGAGATAACGGGCGGAGAGCGGGTCGAAGGACTCAGGTTCTCCGACGGAGAGACCGCGGCGGCCGACCTCGTCATCATGTCCGTGGGGATAAGGCCCAACGCGGAGCTCGCCAGGGCCGCGGGCATCTACTGCGAGAAGGGGGTCCTCGTCGGCGACACCATGCAGACCTACGACCCCGCCGTCTACGCCATAGGCGAGTGCGTCCAGCACAGGGGCGAGACCTTCGGGCTCGTGGCCCCCATATTCGAGCAGGCGAGGGTCCTCGCCGACCACATGGCCGGCAAGGGGAGGCTGTCCTTCAAGAACTCCCCGGTGCCGGCACGCCTCAAGGTCCCGGGGGTGGAGCTCTACTCCGCCGGCAGGGTTACCTCCGCCGACGGGTTCGATTCCATCGAATACATGGACCGGGGCTCAGGGGTCTACAAGAAGGTCCTCCTCAGGGACAACCACGTGGCAGGGATCGTCATGTACGGCGACACCTCGGGGTCCACCGAGCTCTACGACTCCATGGTCCGCGGCGAGGACGTCTCCACCAGGAGGCGCACGCTGCTCTTCGGGCGGGGAGCCGGGGAGGGGGGCGCCCCCTCGGTCGATGACATACCCGACGGGGCGATAATCTGCGGGTGCAAGGGGGTCACGAAGAAGACCATAATCGACGCCATCACCTCGAAGGGGCTCTTCACCAGG
>JBHHVK010000018.1:0-17794 GCA_046754205.1 Thermodesulfobacteriota bacterium | reverse complement strand
CGAGCGGGACGAAGAGCGGGCAGGCCGCTGTAAAGGTCTCTATCGATTCTGACATGGCCTTTATGGCGCGGCAGTAGGCCTCGGACCTTATGGTGCCTTCCGTCCCGATGACCGCGACCCTGCCCGTGGCCGTGGCCCTCGCGGCGGCCCTCGCGCCGGGGGCTATGACGCCGACGACCGGGATCGCGAGCTCACTGGCGAGCCCCGAGGCGGCGAAGGCGCTTGCCGTGTTGCAGGCGACGACCAGCATCTTTACGTCGAAGCCAGAGAGGAAGCCCGCGACCTCGCGGGAGTACCTCACCACCGTCTCTTTGGATTTCCCTCCGTAGGGCACCCGCGCCGTGTCGCCGAGGTATATGGTCTTCTCGGACGGCAAGGCCCGGGCGATCTCCTTTAAGACCGTGAGCCCGCCTATGCCCGAGTCGAATACCCCTATGGGGCCGTCGTTTGTCTCCGGTCTTTCCGGCACGAAAAGTCCCTTCAAAATCAATAATTTTTGAACGCCTTAAGTTTAGGCATTGGCCGGGGAGTTGTCAACGGGAATCTTGCCTGTGATGGTCGGGGGGGAGGGGGGGAGGCGTCCACCCTATGGAACCTAATCGTCATCCTGAACTTGTTTCAGGATCTGCAAGGGTCATCAGGACAGAGATGCTGAAATGAATTCAGCATGACAGAACGGTGCAACCTGTTTTGACGGGGGCGGGTTAAGGTTTTCAACCTGAACCCGAAGTTTCGTTATTCCAAGGAAGAATTTCCGGGTTCAATTTACAAAATTGAACCCGCTAAAGATCGTCATAGTAGTCGGGTGAGAGAGGCAATATACAAGGGTGGGCACGGCCCACCAGTATTTTAAAGCTTCTTGAAATTGTAAATGGTAGGCGCAACTCACCGTACCATGTTAATTACCCCACGAAATATACAACTTTCCGGCAAAATTTGCAACCATCTCTTACATGCAAGGCGGGATCGCTTCGTCGCTTCGCTCCTCGCAATGACGGGCTGTCCTTGCCCCCCTTCCAGCGGTTTCCTCCGAGGCAACTCCCTCCCCCTTGACGGAGGAGGGAGGGGATAAATACCCCCTCAGTCCCCTCTTGCCGGGGGAGGGAAAGTGTACCGCGGGGTCGCTTCGTCCCCCGGCTCCTCGCGGTGGCGGCCCTCGGCCATTTGTTATCCGGGCGGTTTGTTGTATAATTTAAAGGGACTGTAAGCGCGGGCCTTTGGCCCCACGGGGACCGGTAAATCAAACAATCAGGCGGGCTCATGGAGAACAGCGAGATAGCGCGGATATTCGAGGAGATAGCGGAGCTCCTCGAGATAAAGGGCGAAAACCCCTTCCGCGTACGCTCCTACAGGAACGCGGCCGTGGTCGTCGAGGGCTGGCCCGAGAGCTTCAGGACCCTTCTTGAAAAGGGGGAAGAGAACCTCAAGGGCATCCACGGCATCGGTGACTCCACGAGGGAGAAGATAATAGAGATGCTCACCACGGGCAAATGCGCCTTCCACGACAAGCTCCTGAAGGACCTCCCCCCGGGCATCCTCGACGTGCTCCGAATAAGCGGCGTGGGGCCGAAAAAGGCGGCGCTGCTGTACAAAGAGCGCGGTATAGGCTCCGTCGACGAGCTTGAGGCCGCCGCCCGCGCCGGCAGCCTCCACGACCTGCCCGGCCTCGGGGAAAAGACCGAGCAAAACATCGTCAAATCCATAGAAGGGTTCCACGAGGTCTCCGGACGCTTCACGCTCCCCTCGGCGCTCGCCTGGGCTTACGCCTACGTGGAGCACCTCAAGAAGGTCCCGGGGATAAAGGACATCGTCCCGGCGGGTAGCCTCAGGAGGTGGAAGGACTCCATCGGAGACATAGACATCCTCGTAACCTGCTCCAAACCCGGTCCCGTGATGGACGCCTTCGCCGCTTACCCCGAGGTCAGGGAGGTCGTCGAAAAGGGGACTACCCGCTCGGCGGTCATACTGAAGACCGGCATAAGGGTGGACCTCCGGGTCGTGGACCGCAGGGAGCTCGGAAGCGCCATGCAGTACTTCACCGGCTCCCAGGCCCACAACATAGCCATACGCGACCGCGCAAAGAGGATGGGCCTCAAGGTGAGCGAGTACGGGGTCTTCGTTGAAAAAGGGGAGAAGGGCGAAAAGTGGGTGGCCGGGAAGACCGAGGAGGACGTGTACAGGGCCCTGGGCCTGCCCTGGATACCCCCGGAGCTGCGCGAGAACCGGGGCGAGATAGAGGCGGCGCTCGAAGGAAACCTCCCCACGGAGCTCAAGGTCGCGGACATAAGGGGCGACCTCCACGCCCATACCACCGAGTCGGACGGCGGCAACACGTTAGAGGAGATGGCCGAGGCGGCCATGGCGCGGGGCTACGAGTACCTCGCCGTGACGGACCACTCAAGGGCCGTGGCCGTGGCCGGGGGGCTCGACGAAAAGAGGCTCGCCGCCCAGATTCGCGCCATAGAGGCCTTTAATGAGAAACTCGCGAAGCGAAACAAAAAGTTTCGGGTCCTCAGGGGCACGGAGGTGGACATCCGCGCCGACGGTTCGCTCGACCACCCGGAAAAGATCCTCAAAAAGCTCGACTGCGTGGTGGCCGCTGTCCATTCGGGGTTCGGCATGGCCGGCGAACAGATGACCGGGAGGATCGTAAAGGCCATAAGGACGGGCCTGGTGAACGTAATAGCCCACCCGACGGGACGGATAGTCGGAAGCCGCGCCCCCTACGAGGTCGACCTCGACGTTGTCATGGAGGAGGCCGGGAAATACGGCGTGGCCCTGGAGCTAAACTCATACCCCGAGAGGCTCGACCTCGACGACGTCCACCTGAGGCTCGCTCGCGACAGGGGCGTCATGGTGGCGATCTCCACGGACTCGCACTCGACGACGCACCTCGCCAACATCGAGTACGGAGTGCACACGGCAAGAAGGGGCTGGCTGGAGCGTAAGGACGTGCTGAACACGAGGCCCTTAAAGGAGCTTATGAAGTTCCTCGGGAATAAGGGGAAGTGAGGTGCGCGCCGGCGCCTGAGGCGTGAACCCGCCCCGGCGACCGGGGGGGGTCAGGGGGTCAGGTCTTCTCCTCTTTGGGGGCGGGCTTTTTAATGAACTCCACCTTGACCTTCACTATGCGGTTGACGTCCACGTCCACCACGGTGAACCTCATGCCGCCCTGCTCGACGAACTCCCCGCCCCTCGGGACCCGTTGGAGCTTCGAGAGCATGAAGCCCGCCAGGGTGTGGTACTCCTCGGTATCCTCCTCTATCTCGACCCCGAAGTCCTCGAGGTCCCGGAGCGATACTGAAGCGTCCACTATGAGCGTGCCGTCCTTGAGCCTCTCGACCAGCCCGCCCTTGCGGGCGTCGTACTCGTCCTCTATCTCGCCGACGATCTCCTCGAGTATGTCCTCGATGGTCACGAGCCCGTCCACGTCCCCGTGCTCGTCCACGACTATGGCCATGTGGACCTTGCGGCGCTGCATCTCGCGGAGCAGGCCGCTTATGAGGATGGAGTTGGGCACGAAGTAGGGGGGCCTCATGAGGTCCCTGATGATGATCGGCTCTCCCCGCTCCATGGCCCTGAACACGTCCTTGTTGAATATGACGCCGACGACCTTTTCGTACGTGCCCCTGTAGACCGGGTACCTCGAAAAGCCGGTTTCCGAGATGAACTTGAGGGTCTTTTCCGGCGTGGTGTTCACCTCTATGGCGCTGAACCTGTGCTTGGGCACCATGACCTCGCGCACCGTGGTGTCGGCGAACTCGAATATCCCGTGCAGCAGCTCGGCCTCCGTCTCCTCGAAGATGCCGCTCTCCCAGCCCTCCTTTATGAAGTACTTTATCTCCTCCTCGGAGACGAATACCCGTTCCGCCCTCTTCTTGATGCCCATGCCCCTCAGGACCACGGCCGTGCTGGCGGTGAGTATCTTCACCACAAGGTAGCTCACCCTGGCCATGAGGTCGAGGGGGCGGGCGGAAAAGCAGGCTATCCTCTCCGCGCTCCTCAGCGCCAGGGACTTGGGGACGAGCTCTCCGACCACGAGGGTGGCGTAGGATATGACCACGACGACGACGCCGACGGATACGTAGTGGGCCATGCCCTGGAGCGGTCCGTAGGGGATTGCCGAGAGGAGCGAGTCGATGGCGGGCTTGAGGGCGCCTACGGCGGCCACGCCGCCTATGACCGAGGCGAGCGTGGCCACGACCGTGACCCCGACCTGGACGGTTGCGAGGAAGGGCTCGGGGTGTTCCTTCATGCGGGCCACTATCGCGGCCCCCCGGTTGCCTTCCTTGGCGAGTTTATCTATGGCGCTTCGCTTCGCCGAAATGATGGCTATCTCGGCGCTTGAGAAAAAACCGTTGAAAAGAATGAGGATGAAGATTACTACAGCCTCTACGACAAGGCCTTCGGACAACACTTAACCTCCTCGGACCGGAGGCGCCGGACGCACCCGTTCTCTACGTCTTCGTTTTTTCCTTTTCATCCGGCGTCTCCCCTGTGGGTCCATCTTATAAACTATTTAAATTATAACATAAATCCGGCCGTTACGGAACGGCCGACCGGGCCGTGCCCGGTGGAGGGGGGATGGGGCGGAGCCCCCCGCTCCCGCCCCGCCGCCGCTCCATTCATTATCGGTCCTTCAGCGGGACACCTTGAAGGCGCCGAGACCGGGGAAGACGGCCCTATCGCCGAGCTCCTCCTCTATCCTCAGGAGCTGGTTGTACTTGGCCATGCGGTCCGAGCGGGAGGCCGAGCCGGTCTTTATCTGCCCGGCGTTGGTGGCCACGGCTATGTCCGCGATGGTGGAATCCTCGGTCTCACCGCTCCGGTGGGAGATTACGGCGGTGTATCCGGCCTGCTGGGCCATCTCCACGGCCTCGAGGGTCTCGGTGAGCGTGCCGATCTGGTTGACCTTGACGAGTATGGAGTTGGCGGCCCCTGTCTCTATGCCGCGCGCGAGCCTCTTGACGTTGGTGACGAAGATGTCGTCGCCCACGAGCTGGACGCGGTCGCCGAGCCTCTCGGTCAGGAGCGTCCAGCCCTTCCAGTCCTGCTCGGCGAGCCCGTCCTCGATGGAGATGATGGGGTAGTCGTTGACCAGGGCCTCGAGGTAGGCCACCATCTCTCCGGTCGATACCTCGGTCTCTTCGAGGAAGTATTCCCCGCCGCTCCGGAACTCCGTGGAGGCGCTGTCGATGGCCAACATGATGTCGCGCCCTGGCTTGTACCCGGCGGCCTCGATGGCCTTGACGATGAGGTCGATGGCCTCGCGGTTCGTCTTGAGGTCGGGAGCGAAGCCGCCCTCGTCTCCCACCGAGGTCGAGAGGCTCTTTCTGCTGAGTATCTTCTTGAGGTTGTGGAAGACCTCCACCCCGGCCCTCAGGGCGTCGGAGAAGGTCTCGAACCCGGCCGGGACCACCATGAATTCCTGAAAATCGAGCGAGTTGTCGGCGTGGGCCCCGCCGTTTATGATGTTCATCATCGGCACGGGGAGCACCGTGGCGTTCACGCCGCCGATGTACCTGTACAGCGGCAGCCCCGAGGCCTCGGCGGCCGCCCGGGCCACGGCAAGCGAGACGCCTAGCAGGGCGTTGGCCCCGAGCTTGCCCTTGTTTTCCGTGCCGTCGAGCTCTATGAGCGTGGAGTCGATATCCCTCTGGCCCGTGGCGTCCATGCCGCCCAGTTTTTTGGCTATCTTCTCGTTCACGTTCCTTACGGCCTTCGTCACGCCCCTGCCGAGATACCTCTTCTTGGCGTGGGTGTCCCGGAGCTCCACGGCCTCGAACTTGCCCGTGGAGGCCCCGGATGGCACCGAGGCCCTCCCCATGAACCCCCCGTCGAGCACGACGTCCACCTCCACCGTGGGGTTTCCCCTCGAATCGAGTATCTCTCTGGCGTGCAGGCCGACAATGGTAGTCATCATCCCCTCCCCGTTCGTTTAATAATAGCCTCCGGCGCCGTATGCGCCGGGGCGGATAATCGTCCAGGATATCGTCTAAATTATACTGTCCGGGCCGGTAAAATCAAGGTTTTTACGCTCCGCCCCGGGCGCCTGCCGGCACAGGCCCGGGCAGGCGCCTCAATCCCCTTGCAGAGCAGGTGGTTAACGGGTAAGATTAACGGGGCCGCCACCCCTGTGTCGGGGCGCGGCCGGGGCCGGCAGGTCGGCTCGGCGAAGGCGGGAGACCATGACGACTCTTACCATATTGAGTTTCTTCGGCGGCGTGATGCTCATCCTCTACGGCATGAGGATAGCCGGGGAAGGGCTGCAGAAGGCCGCCGGGGGCAGGCTCCGCGGGTTTCTCCTTACCGCCACGAGCAACCGCTTCAAGGGCGTCGGCGTGGGGGCCGCCATTACGGCGCTCCTGCAGTCTTCATCGGCCACTACGGTCATGCTCGTGGGGTTCGTCGGCGCAGGGGTCATCGGCCTCGGCGAGACGATGGGGGTGATACTCGGGGCCGACATCGGCACCACGCTGACGGTCCAGATAATCGCCTTCAGGATCTACGACTGGGCCATCGTCATGGTGGGGATAGGGGCGCTCTTGAGGTTCACCGGGGGCAGGGGGGTGGTAAAGGACATAGGGCTCGCCATTCTCGGCTTCGGCTTCGTCTTCTTCGCCCTCAAGGTCCTCGTGGAGACCTTCGAGCCCGTGGCCGGCACGCCCCTTCTGAAGGAGGCGCTCCTCGGCATAGGCTCCGACCCGGTGGCGGGCATAATACTGGCAACCCTCGTAACGGCCCTGCTCCAGTCGAGCGCCGCCACCATCGGCATAGCCATAACCGCCGCCCACTCGGGGCTCCTTACCATAGACGCGGCAGTGCCCATAGTGCTCGGGGCGAATATAGGCACCTGCGTGAGCGCCGTAATCGTCTCCATGGGCTCGCCCGTCGACGCCAGAAGGGTCGCCTTCGCCCACGTGCTCTTCAAGGTGCTCGGCGCGCTGATCGTCCTGCCCTTCATCGGGGTCTTCGCCGACCTCGCCGCCATGACTACCGGGGAGGTAACCAGGCAGGTCGCCAACGCCCACACGCTCTTCAACATCGGCATCGCCGTGCTCTTCCTGCCCTTTACCGGGCCCTTCACCCGCCTCGTCCAGTTCCTCCTGCCCGAGAGGGTGAAGGCCGAGAGGTTCGGCCCCAGGTACCTCGACCCGCTCGTGCTCACAACCCCGTCGCTTGCGCTCGCCCAGGCCACGAGAGAGTCCTTGAGGACGGCCGACCTCGTGGCCGAGATGCTCAAGCAGTCCATCAGGGTCTTCGAGACGAATGACACGGGGCTCCTCGAACGCATAGAGAAGAGGGACGACGACGTGGACCTGCTCGACAGGGAGACCAAGCTCTACCTTACGAGGCTTTCGAGGGAGTCTCTCTCCGAGGAGCAGGCCAGGCGGGAGATCGAGGTCATCCTCTTTACCGACAACATGGAGAACATCGGGGACGTCATAGACAAGAACCTGATGGAGCTTGCGAGGAAGAAGATACGCGGGGGCCTCTCCTTTTCCGGCGTGGGCATGGACGAGATACGCACGCTCCACGCGAAGGTCCTCGAGGACTTTGAGCTCGGGGTGGCCGCCTTCTCGGGAAGCGACCCGGAGCTCGCCAGGCGGCTCATAAACCACAAGGAGAAGTTCTCCGCCATAGAGCGCGGCTTCAGGCAGGCCCATATCGCCAGGCTCCACATGGGGCTCAGGGAGTCCATAGACACGAGCTCCATCCACCTCGACGTGCTGACGAACCTGAAACGCATCAACTCCTTCGTGACGAACATAGCCTACCCCATAGTCGAAAGGGAGGACAAGTAGGGGCGACCGGTTCGGCATCCCTGGGCGGCGGCTTGCAAACCGGCCCGGGACGTATATAATCCGAACAGAGGCCCGGAGGCGCGCGAGAAACCCCCGGGGATAACTCATGCTGATAGAGGCCCTCATAGTCATGGCACAGCTCGGCGCCGGGGAGATGATATCTTCGTCCATGGAGTCCTTCCGGGCGCTCAGCACCTACAGCGTGACGCTCGAATCGACCAGCGACGGCACGGTGGAGGTGATAAGGTACTATTACAGGAAACCCGGCTACGTGCGCATGGAGTTCGTAACGCCCCACAGGGGAGCGGTCCTCGTATACGACCCGGCAAGGGGGAAGGCGAGGCTCAGGCCTTTCGGCTTCTTCAAGCCGCTCGTCCTTACCCTGAGCCCGGACAGCGCCCTCATAACCAGCTCGGCCGGACACACCGTGGACAGGTCCCACGTGGGGGCGCTCCTCGAAGACGTACTGTCGCTGGCGCACAGCGGCTCAGCGGAGGTCAGGGGGAGCGAGGAAGTCGGCGGCAGGCCGGCCTATCTGGTGGAGGTGCGGGGCGGGGGGGGCCGCACGGTGGAGGGGACGAATATGTACCTCCTCGACCTCGACCGGGAGACGCTTCTTCCCCTGAGGGTCAGGGCTTACGGCCCCGGGGGCGGGATGACACAGGACGTCCTCATGGCGGACCTCGCCATCGACCCCGTGCTTCCCGACGGGCTCTTCGTCCTCAAGTAACGAACCTTTCGAGGAGCGGATATGAAGACCTACGACATACTCGTTATAGGGTCGGGCCCCGGGGGCGAGCGGGCGGCCCTGCAGGCGGCCAAGCTCGGAAAGCGCGTGGCCATAATAGAACGCAAGCCCTACATAGGCGGGGCCGGGCTCAACACCGGCACACTTCCGAGCAAGACGCTGCGCGAGACTGCGGTCTTTCTCTCCGGTTTCAAGCAGAGGGCGATATACGGGTTCCAGTACACCCTCGGCCACGAGCCCAAGCTCGGCGAGCTCATGTACCGCAAATCCGAGGTCATCCGCAGGCAGATGGAGGTTACCATCGACCAGTTCTCGCGGAACAACATAGAGGTGATATACGGCACTGCCAGCTTCCTCGACGAGAAGACCCTCTCCGTAAGGGACGGGTCCGGCTCCACGACCACGTACCGCGCCCCGGTGATAGTCATAGCCGCGGGCACTCACCCGAGGCGTCCGGCCGACATACCCTTTGACGCCGACCATATCTACGACAGCGACACCATACTGACCCTCGACAGGATCCCGGCTCGTCTCGCCATCATCGGCGGAGGGGTCATAGGGTGCGAGTACGCCTGCATATTCTCCGCCCTCGGTGTGAACGTGACCCTGGTGGACAGGAAAAAGAGGCTCCTCGGCTTCGCCGACGAGGAGATAGTCGGAAACCTCATGTACTGGATGAGGCACTCGGGCACCACGCTCCGCCTCGGCGAGGAGGTGGTGGACATAGAGGTGGTGGAGCCGAAAAAGGTGCGTATAGGGCTCGGGAGCGGCAAGGGCATAACTTCGGAAAAGCTCCTCTACACCATGGGGAGAGAGGGGAACACGGACTCCCTCGCCCTCGACGCCATAGGCGTCGTGCCCGACGCGAAGGGCCTTATCGAGGTGGATGAGAGCTTCCGGACCAGGGCGCGGGGCGTCTACGCCGTGGGCGACGTCATCGGTTTTCCTTCTCTCGCCTCCACGTCGAGGGAGCAGGGCCGCAGGGCCGTCTGCCACGCCTTCGAGAGGGACATCCTCACCTGCGATATACAGGGGTTTCTTCCCTACGGCATCTACACCATACCTGAGATATCCATGGTCGGGGCCACCGAGGAGGAGCTTACGGAAAGGGGGGTCGATTACGAGGCGGGCTCGGCCTACTTCCACGAGGTGGCCCGGGGGCAGATAATGGGAGACGTGCACGGCATGCTCAAGCTCCTCTTCGACAGGTCCACAAGGAGGCTCCTCGGCGTGCACATCGTGGGCGAGTACGCCAGCGAGCTCATACACACAGGTCAGGCGGTGATGAGCTTCGGCGGCACCATAGACTACTTCAAGGACGCGGTCTTCAACTACCCGACCCTCTCGGACGCCTACAAGGAGGCGGCCTTCAACGGGCTCAACAGGCTGTGATCCGTAAGGGTCCGGGCGCCGGGGTCGAAGCCGCAAAAGGAGGTTTGAGACCATGGGCACAATGTCTGGCGGAGCAGGGGAAGCGGCCGAAGAGCTGGTCCACATCGATGCCGACGGGGTGCGTCTCGAGGGCGCTCTCGCCGTCCCGGCCGGGGCGGCGGGCATAGTCCTCTTCGCCCACGGAAGCGGCAGCTCGCGCCTGAGCCCCCGGAACAACTACGTGGCCGGCGTGTTGAGGGGGGAGGGGCTTGCGACCCTGCTCTTTGATCTCCTCACCGCTGAGGAGGACAGCGACTATGAGAGGAGGTTCGACATCCCGCTCCTGGCGACGAGGCTCGCCGCGGCCACCTCCTGGGTCGCTGGCCGCGAGGGTACCGGGGGCCTTGCGATAGGCTACTTCGGGGCCTCCACCGGGGCGGCCGCCGCCCTGGTGGCGTCCTGCGAGACCGCGCTGGAGGTCTCGGCCATCGTCTCCCGCGGGGGCAGGCCGGACCTCGCCGGCCCTTACCTGGCGCGCGTGGCCGCCCCCACGCTCCTTGTCGTGGGCGGCCTGGACACGGAGGTGATAGAGCTTAACCGCATGGCCGCCGAGGAGCTTCGGTGCGAAAAAGAGATGGCGATAGTCCCGGGTGCCACGCATCTTTTCGAGGAGGCGGGAACGCTCGAGGAGGTGGCGGCCCTCGCCGCCACGTGGTTCAAGTCGCATCTGGGCTGAAGGGTGATAGAGTCACGCAGGGCTCCCGCCGCCGACCGTATCGAGGCTTCAAGCGGATTTCGTCCCTATCCCGCCTTTGCCCGGCCCGTCAACCCCCGTAGAGCCCGGCCACGTACTCGCCATAGCCGTTGTACTTGATCGTCCTGCGCCTGGCGTTCGTACCTATCATCCGCTCCGTCGCCTGCGACCACCTCGGGTGGGGGACATCGGGGTTCACGTTGGCGCTGAAGTCGTACTCCTGTGGGACGAGGTCGTTCCAGAAGGTCCCTGGCCTACTGTCCGTGAACTCGAACCTGACGATGCTCTTTATGGACTTGAACCCGTACTTCCAGGGCACGACGAGCCTCAGGGGAGAGCCGTGCTGGGCGGGCAGCTCGTGGCCGTATATGCCCGTTGCGATGAGCGTAAGCTCGTTGGTCGCCTCTTCCATGGTGAGCCCCTCCTGGTAGGGCCAGGGCAGCCAGAACTTCAGTTTCTGGTCTATGGCCATGGAGGGGTCGAAGAAGGTCTCCATCCGGACGTACCTCGCCCCTGAAAGGGGGCGTGCGAGCCGCACCAGGTCCCTCATGGGAAAGCCCGTCCAGGGCACGGCCATGGCCCAGGCCTCCACGCACCTCAGGCGGTAGAGCCTCTCCTCGAGGTCCATCCTCCTTACGAGGTCGTCCATGTCCAGGGTCATTGGCCTTTCGACGAGCCCGGTGATCTCCACGGTCCAGGGCCTCGGCCGAAGCCCGCCCACTTTCCTCCAGACGCTCTTCTTCGAGCTGAACTCGTAGAAGTTGTTGTACCTGGCGGCTACCCCCTCGTCGGTAAGCGGCCTGTCGAGGCTGTAGGCCGGGTTCCGCCTTGCGGGATAGAGGTGCGATGTGGGCGTCTCTGGAAGTTTTATGAGTCCTCCCCCGTCCTCCCCGTCTTTCCCTCTGAATATGTCGAGTATCCCGGCCCCGGCAGGGGCGGCGAAGAGCCCGGCCCCGGCAACCAGCACCCCGGCCCCGATGGACCACCGGGCCGCCCTCTCGATAAAGCCCCGCCTCGTCAGGAGGGTCCGCCTCATCCGGTAAACGTCTTCAGGGGCGGCCTCGGAAGAGACTACCTCCCACATCTTTTTTTTCTTTATGAGCACGGTTGCCTCGCTTGCCGCTCCGGCCGACAGTATAACCTTATCACTTTTCCATGCCTTTTCAAGCGGGCCCGGCCCCTCTCCGGAAGGCCCGGGGGACGGTCGGGTTGAAAAAGAGGGCGATACGTTGTAAAATATTTTGAATTACCCGTTACCAGCGCCCGGGCGCCCCGGCGGGCGCGTCCCGGGAGGGGGCCGGACCGGGCCGGTAAAACTCAAGAGAGATCAATCGATTATATGCTTTCCCTGGTAGCCAGTAAGAGGTCCTGCCGCAGGGCCGCGACCTTCGTCCTGGCCGTTCTCTTCCTCATGGCCATCCCCGGCGTCCCCCCTTCGGCCGCCAATAGGCCCCCCGAGGGGCTCGTCTCCGTGGAAGTCCGTCTTCCGCCGGGTCCACGCCCCTGGCCCTTCGAGAACCCCCGGAACCTCATGGTCCCGCCGGGGTTCGAGGTAACTCTCTTCGCCTCGGGGCTCGGCAGGCCCCGGATGATGGCCTTCGGCCCGGAGGGCAACCTCTACGTCTCGGTGCCCATGGAGGATCGCGTCATCGTCCTGCCCGACCGCGACCACGACGGGGCGGCCGACGAAAAGGTCGTCTTCGCCGAAGGGCTCGCAAGGCCCCACGGGCTCGCCTTCAGGGACGGGGAGCTGCTCGTGGTGGAGTCCGGCAGGCTGCTTGCGCTCAAGGACAGGGACGGGGACCTCCGGGCGGACGCGAAGCGGGTCGTATCCGCCGACATCCCCATCGGAGGGGGGCACTGGACGCGGTCCGTGGCCACCGCCCCCGGCGACGGGATATTCGTCTCGGCGGGCTCGACCTGCAACGTCTGCGTGGAGGAGGACTTCAGGAGGGCCGCCGTGCTCCGGTTCTCCCCCGATGGCGGCAGTGCGAAGCTCTTCGCCTCGGGGCTCAGGAACACCGTGGGGCTCGCCGTCCATCCCGAGACCGGCGAGCTCTGGGGCGTGGACAACGGCCGGGACTGGCTCGGCGACGAGCTCCCCCCCGAGGAACTCAACCGTATAGTCTCCAAAGGGGACTACGGCTGGCCTTACTGCTACGGCCATCGCGTGCCCGACCCCGACCTCGGCTCGCGCAGGCGATGCAGGTCCACAACCCCGCCGGAGGCGGAGTTTCAGGCCCACTCGGCGCCCCTGGGCATCGCCTTCGGGTACGGCCTCGCTTTTCCCTCGCCCTACAGGGACGTCCTCTATATCGCCTACCACGGCTCATGGAACAGGACGAAGCCCACGGGATACAAGCTCGTGGGGGTGCCCTTCAAGGACGGCGGGCCCTCGGGGCCGCCCTTCGACTTCGCCACGGGCTGGCTCGCAAAGGGTGAGTTCTGGGGCAGGCCCGTGGCCCCGGTAGTAGGCCCGGACGGCGCCCTCTACCTCTCCGACGACTTCGCCGGGGCGGTCTACCGCATCGCCCCTGTCGGTGAGGACCAGTCCCTTACCGTGGGGCCGGCCGGGGGCGGCATCTGAGGGGAGGGATTTGAAGGCCGCGGGGTTTCGTTTTACAAAATATCCTAAGCCGGTAACTTAATACTATGGGTGGTGCACAACACCCTACCGCCCGCGCCTGGCGGTCCCAACGGCCACGCGCTTCTGTACAGACGCCTTTAATCGGACCAGCCGGGTGATATGAGAAATATCGTACTCTTCTCCACGTTCCTCCTTGCCGGCCTTGTCCTCTCCCAGCTCCTCCCGGCCTTCATCCCCGCCGATTCCTACGCGGACTTCGCGCACGCCGTCAGGGTCCTGACGACCGTGGCCCTCGGGTTCGTCATGATCCGGGTCGGCTATGAGTTCGATATCGACAAGAGCAGGCTCGGGACGTACGCATGGGATTACGTGGTGGCGGCCACCTCGGCGACCTTCCCCTGGATATTCGTCGCCCTCTATTTCGTCTTCGTCTTCTCCGACGCGGTCTCCGCCCAGGCGTGGAAGGAGTCGCTGCTGGCCTCCCGCTTCGCGGCCCCCACGTCGGCGGGCCTGCTCTTCTCCATGCTCGTGGCCGGGGGGTTGGCGGCCACCTGGATGTACAGGAAGATAAGGGTTCTCGCCATATTCGACGACCTTGACACGGTCCTTCTGATGATCCCGCTCAAGATGATGCTCGTTGGCTGGAAGTGGCAGCTGGTGGTGGTGGTCGCGCCCATGTTTCTGCTCCTGTGGGCGGCATGGCGCTACCTGCACCGGGTGCGCATCCCTATCTCATGGCCATGGGTGATGGGCTACAGCGTGGCGATTACCCTGGTGGCCGAGGTAATCTACGTTTCGAGCAAGCTCATAGACGAGGTCGTGCCGATCCATATAGAGGTGTTGTTGCCCGCGTTCGCCCTCGGTTGCATGATGGTGCGTAAAAAGCGGTCTATCGGCGGCGCCCGGGTGGATGTCGTCGAAAGTCCCGTTGAAAGGCGGGTCGCCCTTATCGTGTCGACCGTCTTCATGGTCCTCGTCGGCCTCTCCATGCCGGCCATCGTCGGCATCGCCGGTCCATCCGCGGAGGTGAACGTGATAGACAGGAAGGTCGTCGACGCCTATATCGTCCCCGGGCCGGGCGATTCGGAGGCCGGGTTCGTTCCCCATCCGGGGCGGTCTCCGGGGCTTGAATCCCCGGCGATGGGCCCGGGATGGATAGCCCTTCACGTGATCGTCGTCACCCTGCTCGCCAACCTCGGCAAGATGTTCCCGCTCTTCTGTTATAGGAAGGAGGCCCATTGGAAGGAACGGCTGGCCCTTGCCGTGGGGATGTTTCCCCGCGGCGAGGTGGGCGCCGGCGTCCTCATCATCTCCATATCCTACGGCATAGGCGGGCCGATGATAACCGTCGCCATGCTCTCGCTGGCGCTCAACCTGCTCCTTACCGGATTTTTTATCGTCGCGGTAAGAAAGCTCCTCGGCGGTGTCGAGGCCGATATGAACGGAAAGGCCCCGGCGGGCGCGTGAGCCCGGCGCCTTGTGCTTGCGGGACAAGAAATTAAGCGGCCTCGGACCTGAGGGCCCGAGGCCGCTTAAATAGAGATGGGACGGCCTGTCTTTGCCGGCTTCGGGGGGTGTTATCTACCAGTTCTCGCCGAGAAGCTCGAAGTGCGCCCGCGGATGGGCGCAGGCCGGGCACAGGTCAGGGGCCTCCGTGCCCTCGTGGAGATAACCGCAATTGCGGCACCGCCAGACGACCTTGCCCTCTCTCCTGAAGACCCTGCCGGCCTCGATGTTCCCGGCCAGGGCCAGGTACCGCTTCTCGTGCTGCCTCTCGGCCACGACAATCGCCTCGAACATCTTCGCGATATCCTCGAACCCCTCTTCACGCGCGGTCCCGGCGAAGGATGGGTACAGGTCGGTCCACTCGTAGTTCTCACCTGCGGCGGCGGCCTTCAGGTTTTCCACCGTGCCGCCGATGACGCCGAAGGGAAAGGCCGCGGTGATCTCGACCTCGCCGCCGGTCATGAACTTGAATATACGCTTGGCGTGCTCCCTCTCCTGGTTGGCCGTTTCCGTGAAGATATCGGATATCTGCACGAAACCTTCCTTCTTCGCCTTGCTCGCGTAGTACGTGTACCTGTTGCGGGCCTGCGACTCGCCCGCGAAGGCGGCAAGGAGGTTCTTTTCTGTCCTGCTCCCTTTCAAATCCATGACCTCTCCTTTCACCGGCGGGCCGCCGCCCGGACCCGACCCCTAAGGAAGGATGGGGAACGCGAACTCGGGCATCTCGCCGGTGAGTGTCTTCAGGAACTCCACGATATCGTCCGCGTCCCTGTCCTCGGTCTCGCTCCCGAGCATCTCCCTGCTCATTATCTTGACGGCGTCCCTGAGCGACCAGACCGAGCCGTTGTTGAAGTACGGGTAGGTCAGCGCTACGTTCCTCAGCGTCTGAACCCTGAACCTGTACTTGTCCTCTTCTTTTTTCGTTACCGTGTACCTGCCGAGGTCCGTCGAGCCGGGGACCTGGATCTTCTGGAAGGTGCTGTTCGTGAATATCGGGCCGTTGTGGCAGGCGATGCAGCCCTTTTGCTGGAAGAGCTCCCATCCGCGCTTCGCCCGCGGGGAAATCGCCTCCACGTCGCCCGCGAGGAACCGGTCGAAGGGCGAGTTGAGGGTTATAAGGGTCCTTTCGAAGGCGGCCATCGCCCTGGCGATGTTCGCGGGCGTTACGGGGTCCTTTTTCCCGAAAACCTCCTCGAAGAGGGCGCGGTACCGCGGGATGGAGTCGAGCCTTGCCACGACGTTCTCGAGCGTTTCGTTCATCTCCACGGAGGCCTGGATCGGGCCGAGGGCCTGCTCTTCGAGCGTGGCGGCCCTGCCGTCCCAGAACTGGGACCCGAGGAAGGCGGAGTTCAGGACCGTCGGCGTGTTTCTCGGACCCACCTGATGGTTATGGCCGAGGGCGCGCGAGACCCTGTCCGTGAAGGCGAATGAGGGGTTGTGGCATGAGGCGCAGCTTATGACCCCGCTCGATGAGAGGCGGGGGTCGAAGAAGAGCATCTTGCCGAGCTCCACCTTGGCCCCGGTCATGGTGTTGTCCGCAGGTATGGGGGGGACCGAGGGTACGGGCTCGGTGGCGATGGCGTCGGCGGCGAAGGCCGTAAAGGCGATGACCAATAGGAGCAGATAGCTTTTCAGTCTCATAACGTCCCTCCCTGGAATCATTCAGCGTGCCTTTGATTATAGCATAAAAGCGGCCGGTGATTCATGGCCCGGCGCTTTGCCGTCCCCTCAGCCCTCTTGTTTCTTGAATATCACCACGGCCAGCGGCGGGATGGTTATGGATAGCGAGAAGGGCCTTCCGTGCGCCTCGCGGGCCTGGGCGTAGACCCCGCCGATGTTGCCGATGCCCGAACCGTTGTAATCGAGGGCGTCGCTGTTCAGGACCTCGCGCCAGAACCCCCCGGAGGGCACGCCCACGTTGTAGCCGCCCCTTTCAACGGGCGTGAAGTTGCAGACCACGAGCACCCGGTCCCGGCCGCCCCCGGACTTTCTGATGTAGCTTACGACGCTCTCCTCCCAGTCGTGGAAGTCCACCCACTCGAAGCCGTCCTCGCTGAAGTCCCTCTCATGGAGGGCAGGCTCGGCGCGGTAGAGGTGGTTGAGGTCGCGCACCCACCTCCGGAGCCCGCTGTGGTAGGGGTAGTCGAGCACGTGCCACTCGAGGCTCTCCTCGTGCGCCCACTCCTTGACCTGGCCGAACTCGCCGCCCATGAAGAGGAGCTTTTTGCCCGGGTGCGTGTACATGTAACCGTAGAGGAGGCGCAGATTGCTGAACTTGTCGTGCTCCGTGCCGGGCATCTTGCCCAGCATGGACCCCTTGCCGTGGACCACCTCGTCGTGGGAGAGCGGCAGGAGGAAGTTTTCCGTAAAGGCGTACCAGATGCTGAAGGTCAGCTCCGAGTGCTGGTACTTCCTGAAGAGCGGGTCGGACTTCATGTACCTCAAGGTGTCGTGCATCCACCCCATGTTCCACTTCATTCCGAAACCGAGGCCGCCCAGGTAGGTGGGCTTCGAGACCATGGGCCAGTCCGTGGACTCCTCTGCCATCGTCTGGACGTCGGGGAATTCGGCGTAGACGGCCTCGTTGAAGCGCTTGAGGAAGCTTATGGCCTCGATGTTCTCGCGGCCGCCGTACTCGTTGGGTATCCACTCGCCCTCCTCGCGGGAGTAGTCGAGGTACAGCATAGACGCGACGGCGTCGACCCTGAGGCCGTCGGCGTGGTACCGTTCGAGCCAGAACAGCGCGCTCGATATGAGGAAGGCCCGCACCTCGTTCCTGCCGTAGTTGAAGATGGCGCTCTTCCAGTCGGGGTGGAACCCCTTTTTCGGGTCCTCGTGCTCGAAGAGGCTGGTGCCGTCGAAGAAGGCCAGGCCGTGCTCGTCGTTGGGGAAGTGGGAAGGGACCCAGTCGAGTATGACGCCTATGCCCTTGCCGTGGAGGTGGTCCACGAGATACTTGAAGTCCTCCGGGGAGCCGTACCTCGACGTGGGGGCGAAGTACCCCGTGGTCTGGTAACCCCAGG